>NZ_JBMNDS010000088.1:0-42699 GCF_052543295.1 Streptomyces sp. SAS_270 | reverse complement strand
CCGCGGATCGGCACACGCCTCTCTCGCTTCGAGACACTGAGGCCCGCCGCCTAACGGCGACGGGTCTCACAAAGGGACCGGTCTTTTACCAACAGAGTCCGACTGCCCGGCCCCTCGTCTCTTTCCGGGTGCTTTCCCGCGCGGGCAGACTGTCCACCATGACGGAGACGGTGATCACCGACGACGGTGTACGGCTGTGGGCCTCGCGTTCGGGGCAGGGTGAGCCCCTGGTCCTGTGTCACGGCGGGCCCGGGCTGTGGGACATGTTCGAGGACGTGACCGCCATGCTGGAGGACCGTGCCACGGTCATCCGCTGGGACCAGCGCGGGTGCGGGCGGTCGGAGCGGTGTGCCGGGCCGTGGACCACCGGGCGGTTCGTGGCCGATCTGGACGCCGTACGACGGCACTTCGGGCTTGAACGGATGGTGCTGCTCGGCCACTCCTGGGGCGCGCAGCTTGCGCTGAGCTACACGCTGGCCCATCCGGACCGGGTCGACGGGCTCGTGTACGTCGGCGGTACAGGCATCGACCCGTGGTCCTCCTGGCGCGGACCCTTCGGGGAGAACTTCCTCGCCCGCCTCGGTGAGATGCCCGAACGGCTCGCGCGCTGGCGGGAGTTGCCGGACGGGGGCCGGGAGTGGGCGGTGCTCCAGTGGTCGGTCGACTTCGAGGACCGGGAGCGGGCGCTGGAGCATGCCGGACGGCTGGCCGAGCCCTGGTTCGAGATCAACTTCGAGTGCAGCAAGGCCTTGGGCGCCCAGACGAAACAGACCTTGGGCACCCCCGAGCTGTACGACTCCTGCCAGGCCCTGACCGTGCCCGTGCTGATCGTCGACGGTGAGCGGGACCCCCGGCCGCGCTGGTCGGTGGACTCGCTGGAGCGGGCCCTGCCGTGGGTACGGAGGGTGGTCCTTGCGGGCGCCGGGCACCTGCCGTGGGTCGAGGATCCGAGGGGCTTCCGGGAGGCGCTCAAATCGTGGGCAGTTTCCGGTCGAGAAAGTCCCGCATGAGTCCGGCGATCTGGTCCGCGTGCGTCTCCAGGGCGAAGTGTCCCGTGGGCAGGAGATGGACCTCGGCCTCCGGCAGGTCCCGTTGGAAGGCGAGCGCGCCCGCCGGGACGAAGATCTGGTCGTGCGCGCCCCAGACGGCGAGGACCGGGACCCGGCTGGTGCGGAAGTACTCCTGGAAGGCCGGGTAGAGGGCGAAGTTGGAGCCGTAGTCGGAGATCAGGTCGAGCTGGATCTCGGGCTGGCCGGGGCGGGCCATCAGCGCGGCGTCGTGGTCGTAGGCGTCGGGGCTGACCAGGTCCTGCTGATCCTCCGGAACCCCGTGCAGGTACTGCCACTTGATGCCGTCGAGGGTGCCGATCTCACGCACCGGCGCCTCGGTCTCCGGTGTGCGTTCGGCGATCAGGGCCAGCACGGGCGCCCAGGCTTCGGCGCCGAGGCCCTCCTCGTAGGCGTTGCCGTTCTGGGTGACGATCGCGGTCACCCGCTCGGGGTGCGCCAGCGCGAGACGCAGGCCGATGGGGGCGCCGTAGTCCTGGATGTAGAGCGCGTACTCCTTCAGGCCCAGCTGCTCGGTGAACTCCCCGGTGATCTCGGCCAGTTCGGCGAAGGAGTACGGGAAGTCGGTGGCCGCCGGCGCCGCCGAGCGGCCGAAGCCGAGGTGGTCCGGGGCGATCAGGTGGTAGCTGTCGGCGAGGAGGGGAATCAGGTCGCGGAACATGTGCGAGCTGGTCGGGAAGCCGTGCAGGAGGAGCAGGGCAGGGGCATTGGCGGCGCCTGCCTCGCGGTAGTGGATCTCGTGGCCGCGGACGGTGGTGCTGCGGTGGTGGACCTGGTGGGTGACCATGAGCGTTCCTCTAACCTGTAATTGCTGCTTTGGTGGTTAGTGCGGTGGCGGGAACAGTTCACCACTGAGAGGTATAACCAGTCAAGTGGATGTGAAAGGTTAGGAGAAAGAGGTCGGCCCTACGGCCCGGGCAGCGGAATACTGACCCGATGACCCCTCGACCCGGCACCGCCCCAAACAGCAACGCCGAACCCCGCCCCGCCCAACCCCGCACCGCCCACACCGCAGACCTCTCCCGCGCCGAACTCGACGCCGTCCGCGCCCTCCTGGACGAGGCCTTCGAAGGGGGCTTCAGTGACGAGGACTGGGACCACAGCCTCGGCGGTCTGCACGTCCTGATGTGCGACGGGCGGGGGATCGCCGCCCACGGGGCCGTGATCCAGCGTCGGGTCCTCCACCGCGGGCGCTGGCTGCGCGTCGGTTACGTGGAGGCCGTCGCCGTACGGGCGGACGTCCGGCGTACCGGACTCGGCGGGCAGGTGATGGCCGAGCTGGAACGGATCGTCGACGCGGCGTACGGGCTCGGCGCGCTCTCCGCGAGCGACGAGGGCGCCGCCCTGTACGAGGCGCGCGGCTGGCGGGTCTGGTCCGGGCGGATCGGCGCCCTCGGCCCGGAGGGCGTCGTGCGGCTGGCCGAGGAGGAGGGCAGCACGTTCGTGCGCCCCGCGGCTGCCGGCGCGCTCGATCCGGCGTACGAGCTGGTCTTCGACTGGCGTGACGGCGACGTACTCTGAGGCTTCAGGCGCACCCGACGGTCACCTCTCCGCACCCCTGACGATGATCTTGCCGGTGTTCCCGCCGCGCAGCATCAGCAGGAACGCGTCCACGATCCGGTCGAAGCCCTCCACGATCGTCTCGTCGAGCGCGAGCCGGCCACTCAGCAGATGCGGTACGGCGAACTCGTACAACTCCTCCTGCACATCGCGGTAGTTGCTCACGAGGAAGCCCTCGATGCGCAGGCTCTTCTCGACCACGTCGGCGTGGTTGAAGAGGGCGAGCGGCGCGTCGGGAGTGTTGTACTGGCCGACCGTGCCGATCCGCACCACCCGGCCGCGCTCGCGCAGCGCACCGATCGCCGCGCCGAGGTGCTCGCCGCCGACGTTGTCCACGAAGAGGTCGATGCCGTCGGGGGCCGCCTTGGCCAGGAGGTCGGCGACGGGCCCGGCGTGGTAGTCGAACGCCTCGTCGTAGCCGACGTGTTGCTTCAGATACGCCACCTTGTCCGCGGTCCCGGCACTGCCCACCATCCGTCCGGCGCCCATGAGCCTGGCCATCCGCCCGGTCGCCGTACCTACGCCGCCCGCGGCCGCCGACACGAACAGGTCGTCCCCCTCGCGGAGTTGGGCGATCCGTGTCAGGCCGACGTAGGCCGTCAGGCCGGTGCCGCCGAGGACGCTCAGATACGCGGAGAGGGGGACGCCGTCGTGGTGCGGGAGCCGTCTGGTCTCCTCGGGCCGGACGACGGCGTGGGTGCGCCAGCCGTGGCGGTGGAAGACGATCTCCCCTTCGGGCAGTGCCGGATCCCGGGACTCGACGACACGACCGAGCGCCCGGCCCTCCAGCGGGGCGTTGAGCGCGAAGTCGCCGTCCATCATCTCGCGGTGGTACGGGTCGACGGACCAGTACAGGTTCTCGACGAGCGCGGTGCCGGGGGCCGGTTCGGGCACGGGTGACTCGGCGAAGCGGAAGTCGTCCGGGGCGGGGAAGCCGGTCGGGCGGGCGGTCTGCTGGACGGTGAGCGCGATGTCGTTCATGGAAGGTGACCGTAGGCAGGAATGCGGGACCCGGGCAGGGGGTTGCGCTCATGGAACGCCGTCGTCCATGAGCCGCTCTCATAGCAGCAGGTGGCAGGCGCGCGGCAGCCCCGACGGGGCCCGAGCACTCACCCCGCAGGAGTCCCGATGGCCATGCCCGACCTCGCCCCGCAGGAACTGCGCACCCTCGTGGCCGTCGCCGACGAGGGCGGCTTCTCGGCGGCCGCCGTCCCGCTCGGCACGACGCAGTCCGCGGTCTCGCATGCGGTGCGCGGTATCGAACGCAAGCTCGGCGTGGTGCTCTTCGAGCGCGGCCGGTACGGGGCGCGTCCCACCGCGGCGGGCGCCCGCGCCGCGGCGCACGCCCGGCGGGTGCTGCGGATGCTGGAGGCGCTGGCCGCGGAGGCGCGCGGCGCCGGGGCCGGGCCCGACGGCGCCGACACCGTCGCCGGACCGCTGCGCATCGCGGCCTTCCGCAGCGCGGCACTGCACCTGCTGCCGCCCGCCCTGGAACGCCTGGCGGCCCGGCACCCCGGGGTCGAGCCGACCGTGCGCGTCGTACGGGAGGTCGGGCCCGGCACCGCGGGGGAGGTGGCCGAGGGGCGGGCGGACGTCGGCATCGCCACGCTGAACGGTTCCGGCGCGAGCTCGCCGGTGCCGCCGCAGCTGGTCGGCGACGTCCTCCTGGAGGAGCCGTACGCGCTGGTCCACCCGGCCGGACACCCGGACCCGCGCTCGCTGCCGCTGGTCGACTGGACCGAGAACTGCTCCTCCTACACCCGCACCTGGTGGGCCGAACAGGACTGGATTCCGTGCGCGACGGTCCGCGCCGAGGACGACGGAGCAGTGCTCTCGATGGTGAGCAGTGGTCTCGGAATGGCCATCATGCCCGCGCTCTCGCTCATGTCCCTGACCTCCCCGACCCCCCTCGCGAGAGCACCGCTCACACTGGAGATCACCGATCTCGGACCCGAACACCCGACCCGCTCCGTCGGCTACGTCACCACACCCGAACTCGCCACGACGGTCGCGGTCCGCGCGCTGATCAGGGAGCTGCGGTCGCTGCACCCCCGGCCCCTGACCGCTTGATCCCGGCCCTGTCCGAGGCGGCCTCCGTCGCCGCCCGCGCCACCGCCCCGCGCAGCCACCGGTGCGCCGGGTCCGTGTCCACGCGTACGTGCCATGCCATACCCGTCGTCGCCACCGGCAGCTCCAGCGGAATCTCCAGGACCGCGAGCGGCATCACCCGGGCCGCCTCCGCCGCGACCTCCGACGGCACCAGCGCCAGCGCGTCCGTGCGCAGGGCGAAGAAGCAGGCCGCGGCGTACGTCGGAGCGGTGGCCAGCACATCGCGGCACAGGCCGAGTTCGGCGAGCCGCTCGTCGACCACGCTGTACGTGCGGCCGCGCCGGGTCACCGTGATGTGCGGCAGCCCGGCGAACCGGCGCGGGGTCAGCGGCTCCCGCGCGAACTCCGCGTCGGCCCGTGCCACCGCCACATGACGGTGCTCGCCCAGCGCGGAGCTGCGCACGTCGTGCGGGAGCGGGTCCGGCAACTCGCCGACGTCCAGGTCGACATGGGTGCGCAGGTCCGCAGGGTCCTCGTCGCCCTCCGGCAGCAGCCGCAGCCGTACGCCCGGAGCCTCGCGCGCCACCAGGGCCAGCAGCGGGGCGCCGAGCGACATGGCGATGCCGTCGTTCGTGCGGATGCGGAACTCCCGCTCCAGCGTGGCGAGTTCGACCTCCCGCGGAGGCCGCAGCGCCGCCACCGCAGTCGTCAGCGCGGCCTGCACCCGGGGCTGCATCCCGTGCGCCCGCGGCGTCAGCGTCAGGCCCCGCCCCGAGGGGACGAGCAGCGGGTCGCCGACGACACGGCGCAGCCGGGCCAGTGTGCGGCTCATCGCCGAGGGCGACACGTTCAGCTCGGCCGCCGCTCCCGCGACGCTGCCCGCGCGCAGCAGGGCGTCCAGGGCGGGCAGGAGGTTCATGTCCGGGAGGGGAGTGAAACCCGGCGCGGCCCCGGGCGGCTGGGATTGCTGCATGAGACGCAATGCTAGGTGAATCAATCGGAACTTGTGTGCACCAGTGGATCGCCCTCAGCCTGGACCCATGATGGATTCGCGTCAGCGCGGCACCGCGCTCCTCGTCGCGGGCTGCTTCTTCATGGAGATGCTGGACGGCACGATCGTGTCGACCGCGGCTCCGCAGATAGCCGGCGACCTGCACACCACCCCCGCCTCGGTCGGCCTGATCATCACGGCCTATCTCGTCACCCTCGCCGTTCTCATCCCCCTCTCCGGCTGGCTCACCGCCCGCTTCGGCCCGCGCCGGGTCTTCCTCGCCGCGATCACCGTCTTCACCGTCGCCTCGCTGGCCTGCGCCGCCGCCCCGGACCTCGGGACCCTCGTCGGCATGCGGGTCCTGCAGGGGGTGGGCGGCGCGATGATGGTGCCGGTCGGCCGGCTCGTCGTGCTGGCCGGGACCGCCAAGCCGGACCTGCCCCGCGCGGTCGCGTACATCGTCTGGCCGGGGCTCGCCGCCCCGGTCGCCGCACCCCTGCTCGGCGGCCTGATCACCACGTACGCCTCCTGGCACTGGATCTTCCTGCTGAACGTGCCCCTCGGCGCCGTCGCCCTGCTCGTCGCGCGCCGGCTGATCGAGCCCGGCGCGCAGGGCACACCGCCCCCGCTCGACCTCACCGGCGTCCTGCTCACCTGCACCGGTCTCGCCGCCCTCACCTGGACCGCACACCTGGTCTCCGAGACCCGCGGCTCCCTCCTCGGGGCGGCCCTGACCGGCGCACTCGCCGCCGTCGCGCTCGCGGCGTCCGGGCGCCACCTGCTGCGCACCCCGCATCCGCTGATCAACCTGCGCACCCTGGACGTCCAGTCCTTCCGGGCCGCGGCGCTCGACGGCTCCCTCTGCATGGCGGTCGTCGGAGCCATCCCCTTCCTGCTGCCGCTGCTCTTCCAGGAGGTCTTCGGCTGGAGTGCGGTGAAGTCCGGCGCGGTCGTGCTGTTCGTCTTCGTCGGCAACCTCGGGATCAAGCCCGCGACGACGTATCTGATCAACCGGTTCGGCTTCCGGCCGCTGCTCATCGTCTCCACCCTGGGGCTCGCGGCCACCACCGCGGCGTGCGCGCTGTTCACCGCCGCCACCCCGGTCGCGGTGATCGCGGTCGTCGCGGCGCTCGGCGGCGTGGCCCGCTCGGTCGGGCTCACCGGCTACTCGACGATCGCGTTCAGCGAGATGCGGCCGGAGCGGCTGCGGGACGCCAACGCCCTCTTCGCCACCGGCCAGCAGCTGGCCGCCGGGCTCGGCGTGGCGATCGCCGCGGCCGCGCTGCGCGGGGGCGCGGCACTCACGGACGCCCCGCGCTCGGCGTACGCCGTCGCGTTTGTGGTGCTCGGTGCGCTCTGTCTGCTGCCCGCGGCGGGCGCCGTGCGGCTGCGGCCCGGTGCCGGAGATGCCGTCCGGAGGATCACCGCAGGTCAGAGCCGTGTGACCCAATCCACCGTCTCAGATAGTAGGAAGTCCGAGTAATTGTGGAGACAGATGCCCGCGCCTCCCTTAGCTTTGTAGGAGCCGAACGTCTCGCTCGACCAAGCGAATGGCGGTCGTGAGCCGGAGCCCCTTGGCAGGTAACCCCTGCGGCACCGCTCCCCGCCCCTTCCGGCGTCTCGTAATCCCTCATCGCACTTCCGGACGTATGCGCCGGATGCAAGGAGTCGATCATCATGGCCGAGACGACCGTCCGCCGAGTCCGTCACACCACCCGTACGAGCGAGTCCGACCGCAGGAACGCGGCCGCGGCCCTGCAGCGCGCCCTCGACCGCAGGGACAACGGCGGATCGACGGGCCACTGAGGCCCGCCCCCGCCCCCACTTCCGGGAGCCGCACCCGCACGGGGTGCGGCTCGGAGCTCAGGACCTGCTGACACGCAGGCTCTCAGGCGCCGCGCCGCACCTCGAAGTGATCGATGCGCTCCCCGCTCTGAGCGAGCGCCGACACCTTCAGCTTCGGTGTCGTACCGGCCTCCGCCTCCACCGAGAGGAAGGAGAAGCCGGTGTACCGCACCCGCGACCACTCCACCGTCTCCGCCTTCATCTGCCGCGACTTCGTCCAGTGGTACGTCGCGACGGACTCGCGGCGATGGACATGCCCCTCGTAGCTGTCCTTGACGCCCGAGGGGAACGAGTAGAGGTCCTTGCCGCCGCCGCCCGCGGTGACGTACACGATCCCGTCCCGGGTCGGATCCGTCGACCCGCCCACCGGCACCGGCCTGCCGACCTCGCCGTTCCTGATCGCGTCGGTCCGCTCGTACACATGGTTGTGCCCGTTGATCACCAGGTCCACCTGGTGCTTCGCGAAGAGCGGCAGCCACTCGGCGCGCACCCCGCCGTCGGACGCGTGGGAGGACGTCGAGTAGGCACAGTGGTGGAAGAAGACGACCACGAAGTCCACCGCCTTCGCCGCCCGCAGATCACCCAGCGTCCGGTCCAGCCACTTCGTCTGCTTGCCGCCCGTGTAGCCCCGGTTGGCGGGAATCTCGTACGACACGTCGTTGGCGTCCAGCGCCACGAAACCGACGTTGCCGTAGGTGAACGCGTACACGCCGGGCGCCTTGTGCGGGTCGAAGCCGCTGTCCGGGAGCGACCAGCGGGCGAGCTGGCCGCCGTAGCCCTCGGGTGAGTACCAGGCCTCCATGTCGTGGTTGCCGGTCGTCACCATCCACGGCACGGACTTCGCCACCGACTCGTTCTGCTTGAGGAACAGGTCCCAGAACCCGGCGTCGTAGGCGTCCGACTTCTTGCCCTGGCCGGTCGGGTCCGCGTAGCAGATGTCCCCCGCATGCAGGTGGAAGGCGGGCTTCCGGCGCAGCAGCACATGGTCGTTGGCTGCCGCGGCCGGGCTGACGCCCTGGTCCCCGAAGGCGGTGAAGGTGAACTTCTCCGGGTGTGCCGGCGCCGTGCGGAAGGAGCCGATGGTCGACCTGTGCTGCGGCGAGGCGGGGTCGAAGCCGTCGTGGCCGACGCCGTAGTAGTACGTCGTCCCGGGCTTCAGGCCGTCCAGGGCCGCGTGCAGGTAGTACTGCTCGACGGCCAGACGTACGCCCGTCAGCCCCGGGGTGTGCAGGTCGCGGACCTCGGCCTCGATCTTCCGGCTCAGCTCCTCGGGCCGGAGCCCGATGCGCACATACGGCCGTTTCACCGCGAACGGCACCTGCCAGGAGATCCGCATCCGCGTCCTGGGGTCGGCGCCGAAGGCGAGATGGCGGCCGAAGGGAGTGACGGCGGAGCCCGTGACCCGGGCCGTGGCGGTCGCGCTGGGTGCGGAGGAGCGGCTCGTGGTCACCGTGCCCGATCCGGAGCAGCCGGTCAGCAGCCCGCCCGCCACCATGCCCGCCGTCACCAGCGTGCGCCGCCGTGACAGCTTCGTCCGCAGGTACTCGTGCTGCTCGGCCATGCTCATCCGGCGCGCGAGCTGCTCCGGGATGCCGAAGTCGGGGGTCTCCATGAAGGTGAACTTCCCAGCGAACCCCAACAGCGGTCCTGCGTACGGGTGAACGGCAGTCGACGGCATGGCGTCGCACCTCCCTGTCTTGTCCGTATGGCGGACGGTCCGTGTCATCCCATGGGACAAGGAGTACGGTGCCGTCATGTCTCGCAGCATCAATCTCGCAGTGATTCCCGGTGACGGCATCGGCCAGGAGGTCGTGGCCGAAGGCCTGAAGATCCTCTCCGCCGTCCTTCCTCAGGATGTGAAGCTGGAGACCAAGGAGTACGACTTCGGCGCCAAGCGGTACCACGCCACCGGTGAGACCCTCACCGAAGCCGACGCGGACGCGCTCAAGAAGCACGACGCCATCCTTCTCGGCGCCATCGGCGACCCGTCGGTGCCGTCCGGTGTGCTGGAGCGCGGCTTCCTGCTGAAGCTCCGCTTCCTCTTCGACCACCACGTCAATCTGCGTCCGTCGAAGCTCCTTCCGGGTGTCGCCACGCCGCTGGCCGGCCAGCCGGAGATCGACTTCGTCGTCGTACGCGAAGGCACCGAGGGCCCCTACACGGGCAACGGCGGCACCATCCGCAAGGGCACCGAGCACGAGGTCGCCACCGAGGTCTCCGTCAACACCGCGTTCGGTGTGGAGCGTGTGGTCCGTGACGCGTTCGCCCGCGCCCAGGCCCGCCCGCGCAAGAAGCTCGCGCTGATCCACAAGAACAACGTGCTGACCTTCGCCGGTCACCTGTGGACCAACATCTTCAACAAGGTGGCCGAGGAGTTCCCCGAGGTCACCACCGAGTACATGCACGTGGACGCGGCGACGATCTACCTCGTCACGCAGCCCGAGCGCTTCGACGTGATCGTCACCGACAACCTCTTCGGCGACATCATCACCGACCTCGCCGCGGCCGTCTCCGGCGGCATCGGCGTCGCCGCCTCCGGGAACATCAACCCGAGCGGCGACTTCCCGTCGATGTTCGAGCCCGTGCACGGCTCGGCGCCCGACATCGCCGGCCAGGGCAAGGCCGACCCGTCGGCCACCGTCCTGTCCGTCGCCCTTCTGCTGCGTCACCTCGGCTACGAGTCCGAGGCCGCCCGCATCGAGGACGCCGTCGCCGCCGACCTCGCCGAGCGCGTGGGCAAGCCCGCCCGCAGCACCGCGGAAATCGGCGACGCGCTCGCGGTACGAGTAGCCGGCTGACCCTCCCCCACTGCATGAAGGGCGTGGGGGGACCCCCAGCGCTCCGCAAAGCCGCCGGGTAGCTTCCGCACCCGGCGGCTTTTCCTGTGCCTCTCCGGGTGCCACCATCAACCACTGGGCCGCATTCACATCGTTTTCGTCCATGGCTGCGCACGCGTGATAATCGAACGTGGAGCCGCGGAATGAGGGAATGCTCGGACGTCCTAGCACTGGTCGTCCTGTGCCGTATGAGCAAGGCGGCCCGTCACAACACAAACCGGTGAAGGACAACCACTCATGACGACGCCCACGATCGAGCTCAAGCCTTCCTCCAGCCCGCTGTCCGACGCGGAGCGCGAGGCGATCCTGGCCAGCCCCGGCTTCGGCCGCCACTTCACCGACCACATGGTGACGATCCGGTGGACGGAGGGCCGCGGCTGGCACGACGGACAGCTCGTTCCCTACGGTCCGCTCTCCCTCGACCCGGCGAACATGACCCTGCACTACGCGCAGGAGATCTTCGAGGGCCTCAAGGCGTACCGGCAGCCCGACGGCTCCGTCGCCACCTTCCGCCCCGAGATGAACGGCCGGCGCTTCCAGCGGTCCGCGCGCCGCCTCGGGATGCCGGAGCTGCCCGTCGAGACGTTCATCGAGGCGTGCGACGCGCTGGTCCGGCAGGACCGGGCGTGGGTCCCGGCGCACGGCGGCGAGGAGTCCCTCTACCTGCGCCCCTTCATGATCGCGACCGAGGTCGGCCTGGGCGTGAAGCCCGCCAACGAGTACCTGTTCCTGGTCATCGCCTCGCCCGCCGGCGCGTACTTCGCGGGCGGCGTGAAGCCCGTCTCCATCTGGCTCTCCGAGGACCGGGTGCGTGCCGTCCCCGGCGGCATGGGCGACGCCAAGACCGGCGGCAACTACGCGGCCTCCCTGCTCGCGCAGGCCGAGGCCGCCGCGAAGGGCTGCGACCAGGTCGCCTACCTCGACGCCGTGGAGCACAAGTGGGTCGAGGAACTCGGCGGCATGAACCTGTACTTCGTGTACGGCGACAAAATCGTCACCCCCGAGCTGACCGGTTCGCTGCTCGCGGGCGTCACCCGTGACTCGCTCCTGACCGTCGCCCGCGACCTCGGCTACGAGTCCGAGGAGGGCCGTGTCTCCATCGACCAGTGGCAGGCCGACACGGAGAACGGCACCCTCACCGAGGTCTTCGCCTGCGGTACGGCCGCGGTGATCACCCCCGTCGGCACCGTCAAGCGCACCGGCACCGAGTGGCAGCAGTCGGGCGGCGAGCCCGGCCAGGTCACCCTGAAGCTGCGCGAGGCCCTGCTGGACATCCAGCGCGGCACCCGCGAGGACAAGCACGGCTGGATGCACCCGCTGGGCTAGGGGGGCTTGAAAGTCCCGCACAGCACCCGCAGGACTTTCAAAACACCCCCTAGTCCCCGACTGTGGCTGCCAGGGCCGCCCCGGACTCCGTGTCCGCGGCGGCCCTGCCGTGTTCCGGGGCGGGGGCGCGGGCGGTGAGCAGCAGGTACAGCGCGCCGCCCACGATCCCCGACAGCACGAAGCTGCAGTCCACCCCGCCGGTCAGGGACAGCAGCGGGCCCTCGTACGAGGGGAGCGAGACCGCGAGCAGGCCGACGAACGCGCCCAGCGCCCAGGACGCGGTGGCCTGGACGTTCCAGCCGCCCCGGTACCAGTAGATCCCGCCCCTGGAGCGGCGGTTGAAGACCTGAAGGGCGTCCGGGTCGTACACCCCGCGACAGCGGGCGAAGCCGATGAGGGTGATGACGGCCCAGGGTGTGCCGATCGCGGTGAGCAGCAGCACGAAGGACGTCATCGCGTCCTGCGCGGACGAGGCGTAGTGGCCCACGAAGACGCAGGCCGTGGCGACGACGGCGACCGAGTACGTGGCGCGGGCGCGGGAGGCGCGGGGGAGGATCGCGTCGAGGTCGAGACCCATGGAGTACAGCATCAGGCCCGCGTTGCCGACCGAGCCCGCGGAGGCGGCGAGCAGCAACGGGACCAGGTACCAGGTGGGGGAGGCGGAGACCAGCGGTCCGGCGTAGTCGAGGGCCGCGCGCGCCCCGTACGCCGTGAAGGTGCCGAAGAGCTGCGGCACGAGGAGCCCGGCGATCAGGCCCAGCCAGGTGGCGTGCAGGACCTTGCGGGAGGAGTGGCGGGACGGCGAGATGTAGCGCGTGTAGTCGCCGAGGAGGGTGATGAACGCGATGGGCCCGGACAGGCCCGCCGCCACCGCCGCGAGCAGCCAGGTCGGCCAGAAGGAGCCGAGCAGATAGCCGCCCGTCCCCGGCAGTGCGGCGGTGCCGAAGTGCGGGGCGTACGCGATCAGGCCGAGGGCGAGCAGCGCGGTCATGCCGATCGCGAGGACGCGGGACATGGTGAGCAGGACGCGGTAGCCGTAGACGGCGCCGGCGACGGTCGCGGCGGCGAGCACGCCGTACACGACGGCGTACGAGAGACCGTCGACCGGCAGTCCCACCAGGCGGTTGAGGACGCCCACCATCACGTCGCCGCCGATCCACACGGTCAGCGCGGTGTAGCCGAGGGCGAGCAGCAGGCCGACGACCGAGCCGACCAGCCGTCCCCGTACGCCGAACTGCGCGCCGGAGGAGGTGGAGAGGTTCGTCGCCGTGCGCAGTGAGACCAGGGCGAGCGGCGCGGTGAGGGCCGTACCGACCACCGTGCCCGCCACCACCGAGCTGACCGACGCCCACCAGCCGAGCCCGAAGGACGGCGGCAGCCAGCCGAAGATGATCACGCCGAGGCAGAGGTTGGAGCCGAGCAGGATCGACACGAGATCGCGCGGCCCGCTGGTGCGCTCCTCATCGGGGATGGTGTCGACTCCGCGCTGTTCTATCGGCATGGCTGGTCTCCTTCGATCGGCCATCGGTGAGGTGGAGCAAGTTAGAGCGACGTTCAATGTGGCGCGAGGCGCTGCTGCCAGTCAATGCCTCTGTCTTGCGAATCTCATGGTTAGAGTGTTGTTCTAAGTAGTGGAAAGCAAGGAGGTGTCGCGACGTGAGACTGACCCCTACGGAACGTGACCGGCTGCTGCTCTTCGGAGCCGCCGAGCTGGCCCGCGCCCGCCGCGCCCGGGGCCTGCGTCTGAACGTCCCCGAGGCGACGGCACTCATCGCGGACACCGTCTGCGAGGCGGCCCGCGACGGGCGGCGCCTCGCCGAGGCCATCGATGCCGCCCGGGCCGTGCTCGGCCCGGGCGACGTGCTGCCCGGTGTCGCCGACGTCGTCACCGAGGTCCATGTCGAGGCCGTCTTCGACGACGGTTCGCGGCTCGCGGTGGTCACCGACCCCATCGGCGGGGGACTGGGCGACGGTGCTCCGGGCGCGCTGCTGCCGGGGCCCGCGCACGCCGAGCCGGTCGCCGCGGTACGGCTGACCGTCACCAACACCGCCACCGTGCCGGTCTCCGTCACCTCCCACTTCCACTTCTTCGAGGCCAACCCGCGGCTCGACTTCGAGCGGGCGACGGCGTACGGGATGCGGCTCGCGGTTCCGGCCGGGTCGTCCGTGCGCTTCGGGCCGGGCGAGAGCGCCGAGGTCGGGCTGCTGCCGATCGGCGGCGAGCGCGTCGCGATCGGGTTCGCGGGGCTGGTCGACGGCCCGCTGGACGCGCCGGGCGCGAAGGAAGAGGCCCTGCGCAGGGCCGCCGCCTGCGGATACCTGGGAGCGCAGCGATGAATCCGTACGAGTACGCCGGCGCCCACGGCCCCCGCGCCGGTGACCGCGTCCGCCTCGGCGACTCCGGGCTGACCGTCCGGGTCGAGTCCGACGCCCAGAAGTACGGGGACGAGTTCCTCGCCGGATTCGGCAAGACCGCCCGCGACGGGCTGCACCTCAAGGCGGCCGCCGTCCGCGACACCTGCGACGTCGTCATCAGCAACGTGGTGGTGATCGACGCGGCCCAGGGCATCCGGAAGGTGTCCATCGGTATCCGGGAGGGGCGGATCTGCTCGATCGGGCGGGCCGGCAACCCCGACACCCTCGACGGTGTCGACGTCGTGGTCGGCACCGGCACCTCGATCGTCTCCGGCGAGGGGCTCATCGCCACCGCCGGAGCCGTCGACACCCACGTCCATCTGCTGTCGCCGCGCATCATGGAGGCCTCGCTCGCCTCCGGGGTGACCACGGTCATCGGCCAGGAGTTCGGGCCGGTGTGGGGCGTCGGCGTCAACTCGCCCTGGGCGCTGCGGCACGCCTTCAACGCCTTCGACGCCTGGCCGGTCAACATCGGCTTTCTGGGCCGGGGTTCGTCGTCCTCGGACGCGCCCCTGGTCGAGGCGCTCGCGGAGGGCGGCGCCTCCGGCTTCAAGGTCCACGAGGACATGGGCGCCCATACGCGGGCGTTGGACACCGCGCTGCGCGTCGCGGAGGAGCACGACGTCCAAGTCGCCCTGCACAGCGACGGGTTGAACGAGTGTCTGTCCGTCGAGGACACCCTGCGTGTCCTCGACGGACGCACCATCCACGCCTTCCACATCGAGGGCTGCGGTGGCGGCCACGTACCGAACGTCCTGAAGATGGCGGGCGTCGCGAACGTCATCGGCTCCTCCACCAACCCGACCCTGCCCTTCGGCAGGGACGCGGTCGCCGAGCACTACGGAATGATCGTCTCCGTCCATGACCTCAAGACCGACCTGCCGGGCGACGCCGCCATGGCCCGCGACCGCATCCGGGCCGGCACGATGGGCGCCGAGGACGTGCTGCACGACCTGGGTGCGATCGGCATCACCTCGTCCGACGCGCAGGGCATGGGCCGCGCGGGCGAGACCGTGCGCCGCACCTTCGCGATGGCCGGGAAGATGAAGGCGCAGTTCGGCGCCCCGGACGACCACGACAACGAACGCGTCCTGCGCTACATGGCCAAGCTGACCATCAACCCCGCCATCGCGCACGGCCTCGCGCACGAGGTCGGCTCCATCGAGGTCGGCAAACTCGCCGACATCGTGCTGTGGCGCCCCGAGTTCTTCGGCGCCAAGCCACAGCTCGTGCTGAAGTCCGGCTTCCCGGCGTACGGCGTCGTCGGCGACCCCAACGCGGCCACCGACACCTGCGAACCCCTGGTGCTGGGCCCGCAGTTCGGGGCGTACGGCGCGACCCCCGCCGACATCTCGGTCGCCTTCGTCGCGCAGGCCGCGCTCGACCAGGGCAATGACACGATGCCCACCCGCCGCCGCCGGGTCGCCGTGCGCGGAACGCGCGGCATCGGACCGGCCGACCTGCGCCTCAACTCCCGTACCGGAGCGGTCGATGTGGACCAGCGCACCGGGCTGGTCACCCTGGACGGCGACCCGCTCAGCTCCGAGCCCGCCGACTCGGTCTCCCTCAACCGCCTGTACTTCCTGTAGATGTCACAGCCCCTAAGGACCCCCATGTCTGCTGCCGCCGACGGCTTCCGTATGCCCGCCGAGTGGGCCCCGCACGAGCGCACCTGGATGGCGTGGCCGGGCTCCAACCCCACCTTCGACACCCCGGACGACCTCGCCGAATCACGCCGCGCCTGGGCGGAGGTGGCCCGCACGATCCGCCGCTTCGAGCCGGTCACCGTCGTGTGCGGGCCCGGCCAGTCGGCCGACGCCCGCGAACTCCTCGGCGTGGACGTCGAGTTGGTCGAGCGGGAACTCGACGACGCCTGGATGCGTGACATCGGCCCCACGTTCCTGACCAACGGACAGGGCGAACTCGCCGCCGTGGACTGGACGTTCAACGGCTGGGGCGCCCAGGAATGGGCCCGCTGGGAGCACGACGCGAAGATCGCCGCGTACGTCTGCGATCTCGCGGGGGCGACGACGTACGCCTCGAAACTGGTCAACGAGGGCGGCGCGATCCACGTCGACGGCGAGGGCACCGTCCTGCTCACCGAGACCGTGCAGCTCGGCCCGGAACGCAACCCGCAGTGGACCCGTGAGCAGGTCGAGGCGGAGATCCACGCCCACCTCGGCACCCGCAAGGCGATCTGGCTGCCGCGCGGCCTGACCGGCGACTACCCTCCGCACGGCTTCGGCACGCTCGGCCACGTCGACATCGTCGCCGCCTTCGCCCGGCCCGGCGTGATCGTCGCGCACTCCCAGCCGGACCCCGCGCACCCCGACCACGAGGTCAGCAAGGAGATCATCGGCCTGCTCAGGGCGCAGACCGATGCGCGCGGGCGCCGAATCGAGGTCGTCGAGGTACCCGCCCCGACCGTCCTGGAGGCCGACGGACACTGGGCCGACTACTCCTACATCAACCACTACCTCTGCAACGGCGGCGTCGTGCTCTGCGGCTTCGACGACCCGCGCGACGAGATCGCGGCCGGGATCTTCCGCCGGCTGTTCCCCGAGCGGACGGTCACACTGGTGGACGCCCGTACGATCTTCTCCGGTGGCGGTGGCATCCACTGCATCACCCAGCAGCAGCCGAAGATCTGAGGAGTGCGCCATGGCCGGTGCCCGCAGAAACGCACCGCCCCGTGAGGACGTCCTCGCCGCCGCCATGGACATGATCGCCGAGCGCGGCCTGGAGAAGCTCACCATGGCGGCGCTCGGCCGCGAGGTCGGCATGAGCAGCGGGCACCTCCTCTACTACTTCCGCTCCAAGGACGAGCTGCTGCTGCAGACCCTGGAGTGGAGCGAGGGCCGCCTCGGCGCCGAGCGCGGCCGGCTGCTCACCCGGGCGGCCCCGGCCCGCGAGCGCCTCGACGCCTACGTCGACCTGTACGTCCCCGACGGTCACCGCGACCCGCACTGGACGCTCTGGCTGGAGGTCTGGAACCGCTCGCAGAACGCCGACGCCGACGCCCGTGAGCGACAGGTCGCCATCGAGGGCGCCTGGCACCGCGACCTGGTGGCGCTGCTCGCCGAAGGCATGTCGCACGGCGCGTTCCGCACCGTCGACGCGGACCGCTTCGCCGCCCGGCTGCGCGCGCTCCTCGACGGCTTCTCCATCCATGTGGCCATCGGTCTGCGCGGCACCGATCGTGGCCAAATCCTGTCCCACGTACGGGAGTTCCTCGACGAGTCGCTCGGCTGACCGGCGTTCGCGGACGGTCGATCATCCGTCCGGGTTGTACGTAATCGAGCGCATTGACCCGTGGTGCATGGTGCGGTTGTCTTCGGGAGAGCCCCTGGTTCAGGGCCGGGGGAAGACAGGATTCCGGGGGAAATCATGTCCACTGCTGCACATGTGCCCTTAGGCGCCGCCCTGCTCCTCGTGCTGACCGGCGCGAGCGTCCCGACCGCCGTGGCCGCCCCGACCGACGCCGCGGCGCCGATTGCCCCGCGCGTCGAGCCGATCAGCACCGCCGCCGACGGCACCCAGGCCGGCGGCGGCTCCTCCGCCGCTTCGCTGACCCCGAACGGCCGCTTCGTCGCCTTCCGCTCCTCGGCGACCAACCTCGTGCCCGAGGGCGTGACCCACCCGGGCACCTACTCCCGTGTGCGCGACCTGCGCACCGGCGCCGACCGCACGATCGCCGACACGGCGGCCGCGGGCACCGGCGCCGTGAGCGACCGAGCCGTCACCTTCACCTCGTCGGCACCCGACCTGGTACCGGCCGAGACGAACGCGGTCGCCGACATCTTCCTGAGCCACACCCACTGACAGACGCCCTCAAGCGCAGCTGAGCAACGACGGCCCGCGGTCGCGTACGCGCGCGGACCCGACCACAACACGCCGCCCCGCGAACGCCGCTCCCGCCAGCCCCCGACACTCACAGAAAGAGCCCTGATGACCCCGCGTACGACAACCGCCACCGCATTCCTCCTCGCCGCCGGCCTCGGCACACTCGCCGCACCCCCGGCGTCCGCCGCCCCCACACCACCCACCACCGTGCGCGTGAGCGTCGACCGCGACGGCGGCCAGATCGCCGCGCCCTCGTTCCACCCGAGCGTCAGCCCCATGACGGGCGACGTCTTCTACACCAGCGAAGGCCCCGTCTACAGCGGCGACACCAACGGGATGTCCGACGTCTACCACGGCAGTTCCCCCGTCAGCTACAGCGGACAGAACCACGGCATGGGCAACGGCCGCTCGTACGACGGCTCGCCCTGCGCGACCGGCAGGATGACCGCCTTCGTCTCCGAGGCCACCGACATCACGACATCCGGCCGCACCGACACCACACCCGCGGTCTTCGTGCGCAACGCCGCCGTCGGCAAGGTCTCCTTCGCCAGCTACGGCTACCAGGGCGTGCCGTTCACCTGGGCGGGCCAGCCCGTGGTCAGCGCCGACTGCCAGTGGGTCGCCTTCAGCGCCACCCTGCCGTCCACGCCCGACCGCGTCGAGCAGCCCCGCGTCTACCGCTACCGGATCTACGACGGCTCGGTCCAACAGGTCAGCCAGGACTCGGACGGCTCCCGCGCGGCGGTCCGCCCGTCGATCAGCGCCGACGGCCGCCACGTCGCCTACCAGTGGTCGATCCCGCACCCCGGCGGCCCGGCCAACGACAGCGACATCTACGTACGCGACCTGGAGACCGGGACCCTGGAGAAGGCGTCCGTGGGACGGCACGGCCATGCCGCGAACCGCGAGTCCACCGGGCCCTCGCTCAGCGCCGACGGCCGGCACATCGCCTTCGACTCCTACGCCTCCAACCTCGCCCCGGGCGACACCAACGGCAGCGCGAACGTCTTCGTGCGCGACCTGGACAAGGGCGTTACGCGGCTGGTCAAGGGCGCGGGCAGCCGCGTGTACACCCGCGAGGCCGCGCTCAGCGCCGACGGTCTGCACCTCGCGTACGTCTCGGCACGGCTGCGCGACCCGGACAGCGTCCCGGCCGTGTACCTGCGCGATCTGGTCACCGGCGCGACCCAGCTGATCAGCGCCGACACCGCAGGTCACCGCAACGACCAGGCGGCCCAGAATCCGTCCGTCAACGAGAACGGCACGGCGGTGGCCTTCGACTCGGCCTCCCCGGACCTCGTCCCCGGAGACACGAACGGCACCAACGACGTCTTCCTGCGCCGCCTCGGGTGAGACTCCGCCGAGACTCCGCGCCCGCTGCGCACGTGAACACGGTGAAGATCGTGAAGAACATGAAGAACGCGATGAACGCAATGAACGAAAACCGAGGCGCTCTTGTCGCGATCGTGATCAGCGGGCACGTTACGGCTCATGGCACTCATGGGACGAGAGCACTGGAAGACGGTCTGGGTCGGCTCGGCCGGCAACATGGTGGAGTGGTTCGACTGGTTCGTGTACGCGAGCTTCGCCACCTACTTCGCCGGAGCGTTCTTCCCCGACGACAACCCCACGGCCCAACTCATGAACACCGCGGGCATCTTCGCGGTCGGCTTCTTCATGCGCCCGGTCGGCGGCTGGCTGCTCGGCCGGGTCGCCGACCGCCGGGGCCGCAAGACCGCGCTGACCCTGACCGTCACCCTCATGTCGGTGTCGGCCGTCCTCATCGCGATCGCGCCGACGTACGCCGTCGCGGGCTACGGCGGCGCGCTCGTACTGCTCATCGCCCGTCTGCTGCAGGGACTTTCGGTCGGCGGCGAGTACGCGGCCAGCGCCACCTACATGACGGAGGCGACCGACCCGAAGCGGCGCGGCTTCGCCTCCAGCTTCCAGTACGTGTCGATGACGGTCGGCCAACTCATCGGCCTGGCCCTGCTGATCATCCTCCAGCGCACCTTGTCCGAGGAGGCGCTGGGCAGTTGGGGCTGGCGCATCCCGTTCGTGGTCGGCGCGGCGGGCGCGGCCGTCGTCTTCTACCTGCGGCGCACCATGCTGGAGAGCGAGGTGTACGAGGAGGACGCGGCCGGCGCCTCCGAGCGGGGCACCCTGCGCGCCCTGGGGGAGCACCGGCGCGAGGCGTTCCTCGTCGTCGCGCTCACCATGGGCGGCACGCTCGCGTACTACACGTACACCACGTACCTGACGAAGTACCTGTCGAACACGGCCGGGCTGCCCAAGCAGACGGCGACCCTGGTCTCCTTCTGCGCGCTGCTGGTCTTCGCGTGCATCCAGCCGCTGGCCGGAGCACTGTCCGACCGGATCGGGCGCCGCCCGATGCTGATCACCTTCGGGGTCTGCGCGACCTTCCTGACGGTCCCGGTGATGACCCTGCTGTCCGGAGTGGACAGCTTCTGGCCGGCCTTCGGGCTCGCCCTTTTCGCCCTGGTGATGATCACGCCGTACACGGCGCTGAGCGCGGTGGTGAAGGCCGAGCTGTTCCCCACCGGCGTACGCGCACTGGGCGTCGCGCTGCCGTACGCCGTCGCGAACTCCCTCTTCGGCGGGACGGCGGAGTACGTCGCCCTGTGGTTCAAGAAGGGCGGCCACGAGTCCGGCTTCTACTGGTACGTGGCGGGGTGCGCGGCCGTGTCGCTCGTGGTCTACGTCACCATGCGGGAGACCAGGCACGTGGACCTGAACCGGGTCGGCGGTGGCCGGAAGCCCTCCACGGAGCCGGACGCGCGGCTCGCATCCTGAGACACCCGTGAGCACGGGGGCAGGGCTGTGCCAGACTGCCTCCGTGCTCTCGTTCGCCATGATTATTGGCAGCAGGCGCGCCGGTCCGCAGTGACCGCCACGTACCACCACGTACGGGCGGACATCGTGTCCTCGACCCGCGCGCAGACCTCTCGCACCCGCGAGAGGTTTTTCTGTTTCCTGGCCCACCACAAGCCGGGAGAGGAGCGCGAGGGATCATTGTCATCGGGGGACGGTGGAGCCGGTCATTCCGGTACGACCGAGATCCAAATCCTCAGGAGCCAGAGACCATGACGGAAACCAGCGAACTCGACGATTCGTTCCACGTCTTCGACACGACCCTGCGCGACGGCGCGCAGCGTGAGGGCATCAACCTCACCGTCGCGGACAAGCTGGCCATCGCACGGCACCTGGACGACTTCGGCGTGGGCTTCATCGAGGGCGGCTGGCCCGGCGCCAACCCGCGCGACACCGAGTTCTTCGCCCGCGCCCAGCAGGAGATCTCCTTCAAGCACGCCCAGCTGGTCGCCTTCGGCGCCACCCGCCGGGCCGGCGCCAAGGCCTCCGAGGACCCGCAGGTCAAGGCCCTCCTGGACTCCGGCGCCCCGGTCGTCACCCTGGTCGCGAAATCGCACGACCGTCATGTCGAGCTGGCACTGCGCACGACCCTCGACGAGAACCTGGAGATGGTCCGTGACACCGTCTCGCACCTGAAGGCGCAGGGCCGCCGGGTCTTCGTCGACTGTGAGCACTTCTTCGACGGCTACCGGGCGAACCCGGAGTACGCGAAGGCCGTCGTCCGCGCCGCCGCCGAGGCCGGCGCCGACGTGGTCGTCCTGTGCGACACCAACGGCGGCATGCTCCCCGCCCAGGTCCAGGCGGTCGTCGGCACGGTCCTCGCCGACACCGGCGCCCGGCTCGGCATCCACGCCCAGGACGACACGGGCTGCGCGGTCGCCAACACCCTCGCGGCCGTCGACGCGGGCGCCACCCATGTGCAGTGCACGGCCAACGGGTACGGCGAGCGCGTCGGCAACTCGAACCTGTTCCCGGTAGTCGCCGCCCTGGAGCTGAAGTACGGCAAGAAGGTCCTGCCCGAGGGCGCGCTGCGCGAGATGACCCGGATCTCGCACGCCATCGCCGAGGTCGTGAACCTCACCCCGTCCACGCACCAGCCGTACGTGGGCGTCTCGGCCTTCGCACACAAGGCGGGCCTGCACGCCTCCGCGATCAAGGTCGACCCCGACCTGTACCAGCACATCGACCCCGAGCAGGTCGGCAACACCATGCGGATGCTCGTATCCGACATGGCGGGCCGCGCGTCCATCGAGCTCAAGGGCAAGGAACTCGGCGTCGACATCAGCGGTGACCGCGAGCTGGTCGGCCGGGTCGTCGAGCGCGTCAAGGAACGCGAGCTCAAGGGCTACACGTACGAGGCCGCCGACGCCTCCTTCGAACTGCTGCTGCGCGCGGAGGCGGAGGGCCGCCCCCGCTCGTACTTCCAGGTCGAGTCCTGGCGCGCGATCGTCGAGGACCGCCCCGACGGCAGCCACGCCAACGAGGCCACCGTGAAGCTCTTCGCCAAGGGTGAGCGCATCGTCGCCACCGCCGAGGGCAACGGCCCGGTCAACGCGCTCGACCGTGCCCTGCGCGTCGCCCTGGAGAAGATCTACCCCCAGCTCGCCAAGCTGGAGCTCGTCGACTACAAGGTCCGCATCCTGGAGGGCAAGCACGGCACGTCCTCCACCACGCGTGTCCTCATCTCCACCTCCGACGGCAGCGGCGAGTGGTCCACGGTCGGCGTCGCCGAGAACGTGATCGCCGCGTCCTGGCAGGCACTGGAGGACGCCTACACGTACGGGCTGCTGCGGGCCGGGGTGGAGCCCGCGCAGTAGACCCTTATGGGTTTCGCCCCCTCCGCCCCTGGTCCTTGGGGCGGAGGGGGCGAAAGCACCTCTACTGAAGGCGCCACTTCTGATTGGCGGCCCCGGTACACGACCAGATCTGCGCCCGCGTCCCGTTCGCCGACGAGTTGTCCATGACGTCGAGGCACTTGTCCGCCGCCGTATTGACCACGTCACCGGTCGAGGAGTCGTACGACCAGCGCTGCGCTCCGGTCCCGTTGCAGTCGTACAACTGCACCTTGGCCCCGTCGGCGGCGGACCCCGACGTGACCTCGAGGCACTTCCCGAGTGCCTGGACCGTGCCGTCGCCCTTCACCGTCCACCGCTGGGCTGTCGAGCCGTTGCAGTCGTAGAGCTGGACGGCCGTTCCGTTCGCGGCCGAACCCCCCGCCACATCGAGGCACTTGCCCGCGAGTCCGACGAATGCCCCCGCCCGGTCACCGCCGCCCGCCTGCGTTCCCGCCCAGGTGAAGGTGGCCGACGTCCGGCCGGGCAGTGAGTAAGTCGCGTGCTGGGAACCCCAGTTGATCGTCACCGTCCTGGCGGACGACGAGTCGTTGTAGGCGATGAGCGCCTTGGAGCCGTCGGGATTGCGCCAGGCCACGTTCGGCACGGACGACGACGCGGTCGAGGCGATCCGCTGCGCACCCGGCCGTACGAACTTCGTCAGCTGCCCCATCGTGTAGTACTCGACGGTGTAGTCGACCTGCCCGCTCTGCCCGTCCCCGTTGTGCACCGTGACCAGCCCGCTGCACGTCCCGCAGCCGCCGTTGTGCGGCCCCCGGTTCTGGTCCACGGCCAGTGACCACTTCGTCACGGACTTCGCCCAGTTGCGGGTGTAGTCCACGATGTTGAGCATGTCCTCGCGCTGCTGGTCGGCGATCCAGGTGCCGCCGGAGTGCTCGGTGCCGAAGGCGTCCAGCTGCGGATACCGGTTGTGGACGGCGGTCTGCTTCGCCACGTCGCCGCCGTAGCCGTGCCAGGCGATCCCGCCGAAGTTCGGGTGCGCGCGCACCGCCGCGTCGTCGACGCTCTGGGCGGCGTACCCGTCGTAGGTGTCCCAGTTCCAGTCGAGCGCGAGGACCTTGGCCGGCAGGCCGGCCGCCTGGAGCTTCGGCAGCAGCTCGCTCTTGGTGAAGTAGGCGAGCCCGGAGGCGTTCCAGCTCATCGACGGGTACCCGGCGCAGCAGGTCGGCTCGTTCTGCACGGTGACGTAGGAGACCGGCACGCCCTGATCCCGGTACGCCTGGAGGTACTTCACGAAGTACGAGGCGTACGGCCCGTAGTCCTCGGCCTTCAGCCAGCCCCCGTTGAGCTGCCCGCTGTCCTTCATCCAGGCGGGTGCGGTCCAGGGCGAGGCCATCACCGTCAGGGCCGGGTTGAGCCGAAGCGCCTGCTTCGTCAACGGCACCACGTCGGCCAGGTCGTGGGCGATCGAGAACTCCGACAGGTCGGCGTCCGTCTGCCCGGCCGGCACGTCGTCGTACGTGTAGCCGTACCGCGCGAGGTCCGAGGCGCCCATCGGGTTGCGCAGGAACGACAGCCCGATTCCGTCCGTCGGCGAGAACAGCTTCCGCATCGTCGCGTCCCGCGTCGTCTGCGACAGCGCTCCGCTGCTGTTCATCAGCCAGGCCGCCGTGTCGGTGAAGGACGCGCCGCCGCCCGTGAACGTCTGGTAGCGGGTGTTCTCGTCGACGGTGATGTTCTCGCCGCCGCCCCCGGTGCCGGACTGGAAGGCGAACGGCGCCTGTTGCTGCAGGCCGCGGACCACGTGCCGGCCGGCGTCGTCGTCCGTCGTGGTGAGCCAGGCGGTCACCTGCTCGCCGGCCGCGTGTGCGGGGGGCACGGCCGCGGTGAGGCCGGCCGTGGAGAGCAGCCCGGCCAGCAGCAGCCGGAGTGCGTGGGGGGTTCTCCTCATGGGGTGCGTCACCCTTCCTGACGAGACGTCTTGACGGGTCTGCGGGCCGCTAGTTAACTCACGGCGTGATCTAAGTCATGAGTGAACTGTGTGAGCCCGAGTGAACCAGAGAGTCGAGGGAAGGTCCATGCCAAGAACCGCCCTGCTCGTCTGCACCGCCCTGTTCGCCGCACTGCTGTCGCCCACCGCGTCACAGGCGGCGGACGACCCGGCCCCCGTCCCCGTCGACCGCTTCGAGGGCGAGGTCCCGTTCGGCTCCCAGCCCGCCGAGGGCATCTTCACCTGGGGCAGCGACGGCGACGACCCGCCCGCCCTGCGGTTGGCCGCCCGCGCCGACGCCCCCGAGGGCGAGAAGGTCCTCGCCGGCACCTACGACATCAGCGGCTACGGCGGCTTCACCCACGACTTCGCCGCGAACGCGCCCGCCCACGACTGGTCCGCCCACAAAGGCATCCGCCTGTGGTGGGACGGACAGGGCAACGCCAAGAAGGTCAGCTTCGAGATCAAGGACGGCGGCGCCGACGGCGAGGCCTCCGAGCTGTGGACGACGTCCTTCACCGACGACTTCACCGGCTGGAAGCAGATCGAGATCCCCTTCACCGACTTCACCTACCGCACGGACTACCAGCCCGTCGGCGGCATCGACCAGGTCCTCGGCCTGGACCGGATGTGGGGGTACGCCGTCACGCTCCCCGTCGGCCTCAAGGGCCAATTCGCCATGGACGACGTCGAGTTGTACGGCAAGGCCGACCAGTCCCTGCGTGCGGGCGTGGTCGCGGACGCCGCCGTCCACCCGGTCGCCGAGGGCGGCACGGCCCACGTGAAACTCTCCGTCGCCACCACCGGCTCCGCCCCGATCGAGGAGCCCGTGACGGTCGCGTACGAGAGCGCGGGCGGCACCGCCGAGTCCGGCAAGGACTACACGCCCGTCAAGGGCGAGTTCACCTTCCCGGCGGGCACGGCCTCCGGCGCCTCCCGCACGATCTCGGTGGCCACGCGCAAGGACAGGTCGGCCGAGAATGCCGAGACCGTCCCGCTCAAGCTGACGGTCACCGGCGCCAAGGCCCCGACGGAGTCCCCGCAGGTCGTCATCAACGCCCACGGACTCCCGTACCTGAATGCGAAGGTGCCGCTGAAGAAGCGGGTCGCGGACCTCGTCGGGCGCATGTCCCTGGAGGAGAAGGCCGGCCAGATGACACAGGCCGAGCGCGGCGCGCTGACGTCACAGGGCGACATCGCCGCCTACGACCTCGGTTCCCTGCTCTCCGGCGGTGGCTCGACCCCGACGCCCAACACCCCCGCGGCATGGGCGAAGATGATCGACGCCTTCCAACTCCGCGCGCAGGCAACACGGTTCCAGATCCCGCTCATCTACGGCGTGGACGCGGTGCACGGCCACAACAACCTCACCGGCGCGACGATCATGCCGCACAACATCGGCATCGGGGCGTCCAGGGATCCCCAAGTCGCCTATCGGGCAGGCGCGGTGACCGCCTCCGAGGTTCGGTCCACCGGCATTCCCTGGGACTTCGCTCCCTGTCTCTGCGTCACCCGCGACGAACGCTGGGGCCGCAGCTACGAGTCCTTCGGCGAGGACCCGGCCCTCGTCACCTCCATGGAAACCGTCATCCAGGGCCTCCAAGGCCGGGCGGACGGCAAGGACTTGAGCCGCAACGACAAGGTGCTCGCCACCGCCAAGCACTTCGTGGGCGACGGCGGCACGGAGTACGGCTCGTCGACCACCGGCTCGTACACCATCGACCAGGGCGTCACCAAGGTCACCCGGCAGCAGCTCGAAGCGGTCCACCTCGCCCCGTACAAGACGGCCGTGGACCGGGGCATCGGCTCGGTCATGCCGTCGTACTCCTCGCTCGACATCCTGGGCGACGGCCAGGGGCCGGTGAAGATGCACGCCCGCGCCGACATGATCAACGGCGTCCTGAAGGACCGCATGGGCTTCGACGGCTTCGTCATCAGCGACTGGCAGGCCATCGACCAGATCCCCGGCGACTACGCCTCCGACGTCCGGACGTCGGTCAACGCGGGCCTCGACATGATCATGGTTCCGTATGCGTACAAGGACTTCCGCACGACCCTCGTCGACGAGGTGAAGGCGGGCCGGATCAGCGAGCGGCGGATCGACGACGCCGTCTCCCGCATCCTCACGCAGAAGTTCAGGCTCGGCCTCTTCGAGAAGCCGTATGCCGACACGAGCGGCGCGGCGCGCATCGGCTCGCCCGCCCACCGGGCCGTGGCCCGCGAAGCCGCCGCCAAGTCGCAGGTCCTGCTGAAGAATTCGGGCGGCGTCCTGCCTCTGAGGAAGTCGCAGAAGGTGTACGTCGCCGGCTCGAACGCCGATGACCTCGGCAACCAGACCGGCGGCTGGACCATCACCTGGCAGGGCTCGTCGGGGAAGAACACGGACGGGACGACGATCCTCGAGGGCATGCGAAAGGCCGTCGGTTCCGCGGGTTCCGGGGGAGGCGTCACCTACTCCAAGGATGCTTCGGCGCCGACTTCGGGCTACGACGTGGGCGTGGTCGTCGTGGGTGAGACCCCCTATGCCGAGGGCGTCGGGGACGTCGGCAACGGCAACGACCTGGAACTGACCGCCGCGGACAAGGCGGCCGTCGACAAGGTCTGCGGCGCCATGAAGTGCGCGGTCCTCATCGTCTCCGGCCGCCCGCAGCTCATCGGCGACCGGCTCGGGGACATCGACGCCCTCGTCGCCTCCTGGCTGCCCGGCACGGAGGGCGACGGCGTCGCGGACGTCCTCTACGGCGAGCGCCCCTTCACCGGCCAACTCCCCGTCACCTGGCCCAAGTCGGAGTCCCAACTCCCGATCAACGTGGGCGACTCGTCGTACGCCCCCCAGTTCCCCTACGGCTGGGGCCTGACCACCCTCACAAAGGTTCCGCAGGGCGGCGCGTCCACCCTCAAAGCCCTCGCCGCAGTGGCCCGGGCGGCAGAGAAGGCCGGCGCCGACGACACAGGCCGCGCCACCGTGACGAAGGCCCGCCTCCTGGTCCAGCAGGCTGCCGCCGCCTCGGACGTCACACCCGATTTCGCCAAGCCGTTCGCCGACGCGGACCACTTGCTGCTGACGGGCCGGTACGCAGAGGCGGTGAGAGAACTGCAGGAGGCTTACGCGACGGCTTCCGGCTGACCGAGGGAGGGATCTTTCAGCCCGTCCGGCGCTTGAGGACGAGCGCGGAGCGCGATGCAGGGGGAGAGGGGGCGCAGCCCCCAGGGCATCGGGACGGGTAGGGGCGGAGGGGGCGAATCACATCCCCGAACCCCCACCCGCCCCGATGCCCCCTTTTGCGTCCCTTCGGGTAGCGTCGAGGACATGAAGGCTCCCATGCCCCGAGGGCTCCCAGGCCTGCTGACCGCGCTGCTGCTGACCGCCATGGCGACGCTGTCCTTCGGCACGCCCGGCGCCCACGCGGCCGGCTCGGCGGCAGGCGCGGTCACCTCGGCCACCGACGTCTCCACCGTCGCGAAAGCCCTCCGCAAGACCCCCGTGTACGTCGACCCCGCCGCCTCGGCGCAGCTCTCCGCCGCGGACACCGACACCCTCGCCAAGAAGATCAAGAACGCGGACAAGCCCGTCTTCGTGGCCGTCCTCCCCGCGGACTTCCCCACTCAGGACCTCTTCCGCAACCTCCGCACGGACACCGGCGTCACCGGCCTCTACGCGATCCGCCTGGGCGACCGTTTCGACGCCCGGGCGGACTCCGCGGTGATGTCCCGCACCGCCGTCCAGAACCTGGTCACCAGCGTCCAGGGCGAGGACACCAGGGCCCAGCTGAACGACTTCACCGACCGCGCGCTGCGGAACGTGGGCGGCTCGGCCCCGGCGAGCTGGGGCTCCTCCGGCAACGACGAGGGCGGCGGGGTCTCGACGGGCGCCCTGATCGCCGTGGGCGCGGTCCTCGTCGTGGGCGGCGCGGGCGCGTACACCGTCGTACGCCGCAGCCGTCGCCGTAGGGCCGAGGAGCAGCGGGCGGCGCTCGACAAGCTCCGCGTGGTCGTCGACGAGGACATCACCGCCTTCGGCGAGGAACTGGACCGGCTCGACTTCCATCCGGCCGAGGCGGGCGCGGACGACGCGATGCGCGCGGACTACGAACGCGCGCTCGACGCCTATGAGCAGGCCAAGTCGCTGATGGCGGGGGCCCGGCGCCCCGAGGACGTCCGCGCGGTGACACAGGCCCTCGAGGACGGCCGCTTCTCCCTCGCGGTGCTGGCCGCGCGCCGCGAGGGCCGCCCGGTCCCCGAACGCCGCGCCCCCTGCTTCTTCGACCCCCGGCACGGCCCGTCGGTCGCCGACGCGACCTGGACCCCGGCCGCCGGCGCACCCCGCGAGGTCCCGGTCTGCGCGGCCGACCGGGCCCGGCTGGCCGACGGCACCGACCCGGCGATCCGTGAGGTCGACACCGACTACGGCCGCCGCCCCTACTGGGACGCGGGCCCGGCCTACGGCCCCTGGGCGGGCGGCTACTTCGGCGGCGGCCTCCTCCCCGGCCTTCTCGTCGGCACGCTGCTCGGCAGCATGATGGCCACCCCGTCGTACGCGGCGGACTACGGCTCCGGATACGGCGACTTCGGCGCGGGCGGCTACGACGGCGGCGATGTCTCCGGCGGCGACTTCGACCCGGGCGACTTCGGCGGAGGCTTCGGCGACGGCGGGGGCGGCGACTTCGGAGGCGGCGGGGACTTCGGCGGAGGCTTCTGAGCGGGGGCTTCGGCACTTGCCCGAAGCCCCGCACGGGGACCGCCGTCTCAGCCTTGCTCCCGCCCGTCCTGCGCGACACCCTCCGTGTTCTGTCCGGCCCGGACCGAGGGCACGTCGGCGTCGGCGAGCTGTTCCATCAGCGCGCCCGCGAGCCGTAGGACCTCGCGCTCGGTCTCGCTCAGCGTGCCGAGCGCAGCGGCCAGCCAGGCATCGCGCTCGGACATGTCCCGCTCCAGCGCGCGCCGCCCGTCCGCGGTGAGCGTGAGGACGGACTGCCGCCGGTCCTCGGTGCCGGGCCCGCGCGAGATCAGTCCGTCCGCCTCCAGTTCGGCGAAGACCCGCGTCAACGACTGCGGCCGCTGCCGCTCCGCGGCCGCGACCTCGCCGGGCGTCGCGGGACCGCACCGGTGCAGATGACCGAGCACCCCCAGCTGATTGGGGCTGAGGCCGCCGTCGCCCCGCTCCTGCCGCAGCCGCCGGTTGAGCCGGACGATCCCGCGACGGACCTGGGCGGCGTGACAGAGACGATCCATGAATCAATAGTAAGCGACTACGTACTACTCTGAACGTGAGTCGTCAGCTAACGTCGAGGCCGTGACCGTCAAACTCATACGCAACGCTTACGAAGCAGCGCTGACCATGACGGCCGTGCTGCTCTGCTACGCCGCCGCCCTGTGGCTGGAGGACGCCGCCGCACTGCACACCGACGTCCTCGTCCTCGCGGTCGCCCTGACCCTCACCCTGGCCCGCCCCCAGCGCACCGCCGACATCCGTGGCCGCCTCACCGCGTGCGTACTCATGCCCGCCGTGGCAGGCGCCGCGACCCTGCTCGGCCACCTGATCGCCCGGCACTACGCGCTCGGGGCCGCGGTGTTCACGACCGGCATCGCGCTGCCGATCTGGATCCGCCGCCATGGCCCGGCCGCCACCAGGGCGGGCACCCTCATGACGCTTCCGCTGATCGCCCTACTCGTCGTCCCCGGCCCGGCTCTGCCTCCGAAGTCCCAGGACGCGTTGGTGAGTTGGGGCTGGTCGGCGGTGATCGGCGTACTGGCCTGCTGCTGCGTCTGGCTTGTCCAGGCGCTCGGCGACCGCTTCGGCCCCTGGCCCCAGGACCCGGAACCGGTCCCCGCTCAGCGCGTTTCACGGCTGCACCCCCGGCCGAGCACCCGAATGGCCCTGCAGATGGCGGTCGCGATCGCCGCGGCCTTCGCTCTCGGCCGGCTCCTCTTCGACCACCACTGGCCGTGGATGGTCCTCACCGCATACGTGGCGGCCGGCGGCAACCGGGGCCGGAGCGATGTCCTGCGCAAAGGCGTCGAGCGCCTGGTCGGGGCCTGCGCCGGCACGCTGCTCGGGACCGGTCTGGCGGCAGCCGGTCTCACCGGCAGGACCCAGGCCTCGGTCGTCCTGATCTTCGCCGTGCTCGCCGTGGCCCTGTGGCTGCGCCCGCTCTCCTACGCCTACTGGGCCGCCGGCATGACCACCGCACTCTCCCTCCTCCTCGGCTACTACGGCCAGGACGCCCTCCACCTGCTGCCGACCCGTCTCGCAGCGATCGCGGTCGGCGCGGCCCTGGCGGTGGCCTCGGCCTGGTGGGTGCTGCCGGTGCCCCGGCGGCGCCGCCCGCTCACGCCGAGCTCCCCGAGCGCGGCACCACCAGCCCCGTCTCGTACGCCATGACGACCGCCTGCGTACGATCGCGCAGCCCGAGCTTGGTCAGGACACGACTGACGTGCGTCTTCACCGTCTCCTCGCCGACATGCAGCCGGGCCGCGATCTCCGGGTTGGAGAGCCCCTCCGCGAGCAGCCGCAGCACCTCCGTCTCCCGCGGGGTGAGCGCCGCGAGGGTGCTCACGGCGGGGGCACGCGGCTTGAGCCGGGCGAACTCGGCGATCAGCCGCCGTGTGATGGCGGGCGCGAGCAGGGCCTCCCCGGCCGCCACGACCCGCACGGCCTCGAAGAGCCGCTCCGCCGTCACATCCTTGAGGAGGAACCCGCTCGCCCCGGCGGCCAGCGCGTCGTACACATGCTCGTCGAGGTCGAAGGTCGTGAGGATCAGCACGCGTGGCGCGTCCGAACCCGCGACCTCGGCGCCCAGCAGCTCACCGGTCGCCTGGATGCCGTCCAGGACGGGCATCCGCACGTCCATGAGGACCACATCGGGCAGCTCCTCCCGGCAGACGCGCACCGCCTCCGCCCCGTCGCACGCCGTGCCGACCACCTCGAAGTCGGCCTGCGTGGCGAGCAGTCCGGCGTATCCGGCACGCACCACGGCATGGTCGTCCGCGACGACGATACGAATGACAGAAGAAGGCGCGGGCGCGGGGGCGGGTGTGGGGGAGGGGACGGGGACGGGGGCGGCCGGGGAGGCGAGGGCTTCGCGGGAGTCGGCGGGACCGGTGGGGGCGGCCGAGTCGAAGGGCGCGGGTGTCGTCATGCGAGCGCCTCCGCCCGCACGGGCAGCCGCGCCTCGACCAGGAAGCCGCCGCCGGTCGCCGCGCCCGTGCGCAGGGTGCCGCCGACGGTGGCGGCCCGCTCGCGCATGCCGAGGAGACCGTGCCCCGTGGGCGGCACGGCTGCCCCGTACCCGGTCCGCTTCACCGACCCGGACCCGGACCCGGACGCCGACCCGGACCCGAACCCGGTCCTGGTCACGGACCCTCTTCCGGGTCCGGGTCCGTTGTCACGCACTCGGATCCTCAAGTCGTCCTGCGCATAACGGAGTTCCACGTCGACGGCGGCCCCGGGCGCATGACGGCGCGCGTTGGTGAGAGCCTCCTGGACGATGCGGTACGCGGTGACCTCGACGCCCGGGTCGAGCGGGGTGACCGGGCCGCTGACGATCAGCCGGGTACCGGAGCCCGCGGCGTCCCGCGACTCGTCGATCAGCTCCATCAGCTGGTGCAGCCCCGGCTGCGGGCGCCGGGTGACCCCGACCTCGGCGTCCTCGCGCAGCACACCCAGCAGCCGCCGCATCTCGGTGAGCGCGCCTCGCGCGGTGTCCCCTATCGCGAGCAGTCGGGCGGCGCCGTCCGGGGGCAGTCCGGGTGTGGTCAGCCGGGCGGACTCGGCCTGGACGGCGATCATCGAGATGTGGTGGGCGACCACATCGTGCAACTCCCGTGCGATCCGCGCCCGTTCACCACGAGCCGCGTGAGCCAGCAGCGTGTCCGCGAAGGCCTGCTCGGTGGCACTGTGCGCCAACTGCGCGCCGCGGACCTGATGCGCGATGCCCGTCGCCGCGGCCGCGGACGCCAGCGTGGCCACGAGCACGGCCATCACACGGGTGGTGGTGTCGCCCTGGGTGACCAGGGCCAGGATGACGTACGGCAGCACGAGTGCCCCGCTGAGCCGGGGCGCCCCCGCTCTCCCCAGGCCGTACACACAGGCCAGTTGGGACGCGACCCCGGCGAGGGTGAGCGCCCGGAACGGCGACAGCGCGAGTGCCCCCGCCGCCGTCAGCGCCACCGCGGCTCCCGCCCGCACCACCGGCACACGCTCGACGCCGAACACGAACGCGAGCGGCAGCGTCGTGCACAGCCCCAGCAGCAACGCCGTCGACAGGTTCTCGCGCAGACTCCCGGCGCGGGCGAGCACCTCCACACAGGCCAACAGGGCGAGCCCGACGGCGTACACCACGGGGGAGGGGAGCTGCGTGGCGCCGCCGGACGAGCGGCCGGACAAAAGGGAAGACGCGCGGCCGGACAGCCACGCGGGCAGGCGGGCGGCAAGGCGCGCAGGCATCGACGAGGCCGGGGCCGGGGTGGGAACCGGCGCCGCTATGCGCCGCACCAGCCGCCATGTCCGTGGCCCCCCGGCCCCTTCCGCACTCCGCACCATCGCCTCGTCGCTCACGTCCGCCATTCTGCCGTCGGCGGCGCCGTACCGCGTCACCCGTGGGTTCATCCCTCACGTGGGGGAGACGAGCTGCGAGCGTCCCTCACGGCAGGGGCGGCGAAGACGGCTCCCGGGCGGGACGACGCCATGCCCGGCGATCCCTAGTCTCGCTGGTCATGAGTGACGCAACGATCGAAGTGCAGGAGCTGCGCAAGCGGTTCGGGAGGACCGTCGCCGTCGACGGACTCTCCTTCACGGTCGCACCGGGCCAGGTCACCGGCTTCGTCGGTCCCAACGGAGCGGGCAAGTCCACGACCATGCGGGCGGTCCTCGGCCTGGACACCCCCGACGGCGGGCGCGCGCTCATAGGCGGCCGCCCTTACCACGCCCTGAGCTCCCCCCTGTTGGAGGTCGGCGCCCTGCTCGACGCCGCCGCGCTGCACCCGAGCCGCCGCGGCCGTGACCACCTGCGCTGGCTGGCGCACTCGCACGGTCTGCCCCTGCGCCGGGTCGACGAGGTCCTGGAGCAGGTGGGGATGGAGAGCGCCGCCCGACGCAGGGCCGGTGGTTACTCCCTGGGCATGCGCCAACGCCTGGGAATCGCCGCGGCGCTGCTCGGCGACCCCCCGGTCCTCCTCTTCGACGAACCGGTCAACGGCCTCGACCCCGAGGGCATCCAGTGGATCCGCCGTCTCCTGCGCCGTCTCGCCGCCGAAGGCCGGGCCGTCCTGGTCTCCAGCCACCTGATGAGTGAACTGGAGGACACCGCAGACCACTTGGTGGTCATCGGCCGAGGGCGCCTGATCGCCGACACCGCTGTCGCCGACCTGCTCGCCGCCGCCTCCGGCGACCGGGTCGCCCTGCGCACCGGCTCCCGTTCCGAAGCCATGGAACTCCTTGCCCGCGAGGGCGGCACGGTAGCGGTCACCGGTCGCGACACGCTCACGGTCACCGGCCTGCCGGCCGAGCGGATCGTGGAGTTGCTGGCCGCCGCCCGGATCCCGTTCGCCGAAGTCGGCCTCCACCGGGCCACGCTGGAGGAGGCATACATGGAACTCACCCGGGACGCGGCCGAGTTCACCGCCACCTCGGACGGCGAGGTGACCCGATGACCTCGACACTGACGCCGTACCGCTCCTCGCTCAAGCCGGGCCGTGACACCTTCGGGCGGCTGCTGCGCGCGGAGTGGAGCAAGTTCTGGACGGTCCGTGTGTGGGCGCTGGTCCTGGCCCTCGGCGCCGCGGTGACGGTCGTGCTCTCGCTGCTGGGCGCGAGCGGCGCCCACTTCAGCTCGGGCGGGGAGGAGATCCCCGTCGGCCCCGACGGCACCCGTGTCGTCGACCGCTTCCGCTTCGTCCACCAGCCGCTCCCCGGCGACGGCAGCATCACCGCCCGGGTGACCGATCTGGCGGCCGACGGCGGCCGCGACCCCGAGCCCTGGGCGAAGGCCGGCGTCATCGTCAAGCAGAGCACGAAGCAGGGCAGCCCGTACGCGGCCCTCATGGTCACCCCCGACCACGGTGTGCGCCTGCAGTGGAACTTCACGCACGACAAGGCGGGCAGCAACACCTCGGGCGATCCGCGCTGGCTGCGGCTGACCCGCTCGGGCGACCGACTGACGGGGTACGAGTCCCCGGACGGCACGCACTGGTCGAAGGCGGGCTCGGTGACGCTGCCCGGACTGACGAAGACGGCGCAGGCGGGGCTGTTCGTCGCCACCCCCGCGCACACCAACCTGCAGCGCTCGTTCGGCGGCAGCAGTGAGAGGGCCGGAGGTACGTCCGTCACGGCCTCCTTCGACCACCTCGGCCTGACCGGAGGCGCGACGGGCACGGCATGGACGAGCACGGACGTGGGCATCCACCCCAGCGACCCGGCGAACCCGGTGTCCGGCCCGGCGGCCCCCGTCCCCGGCACCACCCGGGTGTCGGCGGGCGTCTACCACCTCACCGGCCAGGGCAACATCGCCCCGGACGAGACCGGCCCCGACACCGTCCAGATGAGCTTCCAGGGCGTCTTCGTCGGAGCGTTGTTCATGGCGGCCCTCGGGGCGCTCTTCATCACCTCCGAGTACAAGCGCGACATGATCCGTACGACGTTCGCGGCGAGCCCGCGCCGCGGCCGCGTCCTGGCGGCGAAGTGCATGGTGATCGGAGGCGTGACCTTCGCCGCCGCCCTGGTGGCGGTGGCGATCGCATTCCCCCTGGCCCAGAACACCCTGCGCACCAACGGCTACGAGCCGCCCGCCTTCCCGGACGTCTCCCTGTTCGACGGAACACCCCTGAGGGCGGTGGCCGGCAGTGCGGCGCTCCTGGCCCTCGTCGCGGTCCTCGCCCTCGCCCTGGGGACGATCCTGCGCAGCAGCGCGGGCGCGATCACGATCGTGGTGGTCCTGGTGACCCTTCCGCAGATCCTCTCCTTCGCCCTGCCCCTTCCGGTGGCGCACTGGCTGCTTCGCCTGACCCCGGCGGCGGCGTTCGCGATCCAGCAAGGAGCCCCGCACTACCCGCAGGTGGACAGCAACTGCCTCCCCGAGAACGGCTGTTACCCCCTCACCCCCTGGAACGGCTTCGCGGTTCTGTGCGCGTACGTCGCGGTGGCGCTGGCCCTGGCTGCCTGGCGCCTGCGCAGGAGGGACGTGTGAAGCGGGCCGTCCACGCCGAGTGGACCAAGCTCCGTACGCTGCCCAGCACGTGGTGGCTGCTGGCGGCGACTGTCGCGCTGACGGTCGTGGTGGGCGCGGCTTCCGTGTCCTCCGTGACCACCCACATCTGCCCGTCCCCGGCGGCCTGCCACGAGGACACGGTGAAACTGAGCCTGACAGGCATCTGGCTGGGCCAGGCGACGGTGCTGATCCTCGGAGCCCTGTCGATGAGCGCGGAGTACGGCACGGGCACGATCCGTACGACGCTGACGGCGATACCGAACCGGCCGAAGGTCCTGGCGTCCAAAGCCGCGGTGCTCGCCGCAGTAACGGCGGCAGCAGGCATGCTCGCGATCTCGGCCTCCCTGCTGGCAGGCCGTCTGATCCTCCCCGGCAACGGCTTCACCCCGAAGGAGGGCTATCCCTCGCTGTCCCCCACCGACACCGCCACGCTCCGCGCGGCCCTCGGCTCGGTCGTTCTCCTGATCCTCATAGCCTTGCTCGGCCTGGGGCTGGCCGCCCTGCTCAGGGACAGTGCGGGCGCGATCACCGCAGGCCTGGGCATCCTGTACATCACGCCACTCCTGGCGAACATGCTGGCCTCGGAGACCTGGAAGGACCGTGTCGAACGCTGGGCCCCCATGCCGGCGGGCCTGTCCATCCAGGCAACCCGGGACCTGGCCCGGCTGCCGATCGGCCCGTGGCCGGGCCTGGGCGTCCTGGCGGCGTACGCGATCGGAGTGCTGATCGCGGGAGCGGCACTCTTCAGACTGCGCGACGCCTAAAGGGACGCCTAAAGAGACACATAAAGAGACGCGCGAAGAGACGGGTGAGGGAACGGGCTCGCGCCCAGTGCCTCACTCCGCGTCGGGCAGAGCCAGCCACTCCTTCCACGACAGATCACGCCCGATGAACCGAGGCCGTTCGAAGGGCCACGCCTCACCGATCCATCGCGGTACGAGCAGGTCCAGCTCCCGCTCCACCTCGGTCCCGACCGCGTCGTCCACGACCCACCACGAGATCTCGCCGTCGGCACCGGCCTTCTCCGGCGGATCGATGTACACGCATCCGTACTCGACCGTCTCCGCGGCATTGAACAACACGTAGTTGAAGGACTCATGAGCAGCGATCTCGACCGCGTGCCGTTCCAGATCCGCCTTGTTGGCCTCAAAGGTGATGCTGGCCGCGGGCCACCCCCAGGCCTCCCCGAAGATCCCCCACAACCGTTCCCGTGAACCCATCACGGCCGGGTAGTCGATCGCGGCGTCGTCCCCGGAGATCGGGCGCAGGTGGTACCCCCCGGGCACCTCGACACGGACAGGATGAACGAACTCAGCAGGCAACCAGGTCATGGGCGGAGGCTAGCCGCGTGCCACTCGCCGCGCACCGGGTTATTCCGGGGCCACGTCGGCACTCGCTCGGCCTCGGCTCGTGAGGCGGGAGGCGCTGACGCGCCGAGGCTGGGATCGTGGTGCCATGACGAAAGAGCGGTTCGACGTGTGGGCGGGCGGTTCTGCGTACGAGCGGTACATGGGTCGGTGGAGCCGGCTCGTCGCAGAGGAGTTCGCGGCATGGCTCGACTGCGCGGACAAGCTGCGGTGGGTGGACGTGGGCTGTGGCACCGGCGTGCTGTCGGCTGTGATGACCGCACGCTGCCGGCCCCGATGGGTGGTGGGAATCGACCGGTCCGAGCCGTTCGTGGGCGCGGCCCGGACCATGACTCCCGGCTCGACGCACTTCGTCGTGGCGGACGCGATGTCGCTCCCCGTAGCCGACGCATCGTGCGACGGGGCGATCAGCGGTCTGGCCCTGAACTTCCTTCCCGTACCCACGGCGGCGGTGACGGAAATGGCCCGGGCGGTCCGGCCGGGCGGCCTGGTCGCGGCCTATGTGTGGGACTACGCCGACGGCATGGGGTTCATCCGCCGCTTCTGGGACGCGGCCGTCGCCGTGGATCCGGCCGCGGCCGCGCTGGACGAGGGCCGCCGCTTCCCGGTGTGCCGTCCGGAGCGCCTGCACGCGGTATGGGCCGACGCGGGACTCGTCGATGTGTCCACCACGTCGATCGAGGTGCCCACCGTCTTCTCCGACTTCGGAGACTTGTGGGACCCGTTCCTGGCGGGACAGGGCCCTGCCCCGGGCTACGTGGCCTCGCTGGAACCGGCCGACCGGCACCGAGTGCGTGACGCGCTCGGCTCGGCTGTCCCCAGGAGGCCGGACGGTTCCATCGCGCTCACCGCCCGGGCCTGGGCGGTAAGAGGTCGCAGGGCGGTCGGCGCCGCGACGAACTGAGGCTCGGACCGTCAGATCTCCGGGCCGATCGCCGGACTGCCGCTCGCGGTGCGCGACCGCACACCGGAACAGCAGCGTGGGCTCAGCCCTTCAGCTCCGCCTTGGCGAAGGCGATCAGCCCGTCGAAGTCGATCGCCCCGGGATCTCCGTGATCGTTTTCGGGAACATGCGTATGGCCGCAGATCCCCTTGAACGCGTTCCAGGCCGCCCCGCTCATCCGCTGCCCGCTCCGGTTGCCGGCCGACTTCGGGTAGGCGGGCCACAAGTCCGGCCCCGTGAGGGGGACATGGTGTTCGCGGTGCATCCAGGCCAGGAAGCGGGCGACGTCCAGGAGGGCCCATGCGGGGGCCGCCGGCCAGTAGATGTGGGACAGGCCCGCGCTCTTCCAGTCGGTGTGGATCTTCGGGTCGCAGGTGCCGACCATCTCGACCTGGCAGACGTTCAGCGTGTTCGTCTCGACGCCGCCCCGGTGGTTCTCCAGCGCCCGCGAGGACACCTCGATGTCGAAGTGCTGGAACCACTTGAGCTTCTTGGCGGCCAGGTCGGGCACGGCCGTGAGGTTCGGTGCCGAGGCCCCGCCGCGGTAGCCCGGCAGATTGCGGCCCTCGGTGGTGTGCAGCACTACGGCGTTGACCTCCATGGCCGCGCCGCCGAAGTCGTCCTGGTACCAGTGCGACCGGCTCGCGCCGGGATAACGCTGGGGTCCTGTCTTCGTGCTCATCCGCGCCTCCTGGATGTGGAGTCCCCCGGCCCGGTCGGCAGGGGCGCATGTGGGAGTGGTTCAACGGCCGTCCGTACGGCCGTTGTTGTCCAGGCACACGCGCAGGCGGGACACGCCAGTTCCAGGTGGTCACGCTCAGTCGTACTCGGTCAGGTGCAGTCGCGACCGCACCTGACGTAGTCGCGTCAGCGCACCGCACAGTCACGATCGGACATGACTGAGCGCCCGCCCTCCGATACGGGGGAGTACGAGGGCGGGCGCGCTCAGGGGGCGATCCCAGGGCGCCGCGGGCGCCGGGGGTTCAGCCGGAACGGTGTCAGGCGTTCCTGATCGCCGAGATGTCGAAGTTCAGCTTGATCTTGTCGGAGACCAGGACGCCGCCCGTCTCCAGGGCCGCGTTCCACGTGAGGCCCCACTCGGAGCGCAGGATCTCCGCCTTGCCCTCGAAGCCGACGCGCTCGTTGCCGAAGGGGTCCTTGGCCGAGCCGTTGAACTCCAGGTCGATGCTGAGCTCCTTGGTGGTGCCGAGGATCGACAGTTCGCCGGTGATCCGGTAGTCGTCGCCGCCCAGGGCCTCGGCCTTGGTCGACACGAAGGTCATCGCCGGGAACTCGTCCGTCTTGAAGAAGTCGGAGCTCTTGAGGTGGCCGTCACGGTCCGCGGAGCCCGTCTCGATGCTGTCCATCTTGACGTCGATGGTGGCGGTGGACCGCGACGGGTCCGAGCCGTCCAGGTGCAGGTCGCCGGTGAAGTCCTGGAAGCTGCCCTTGACGTTGGTGACCATGGCGTGGCGGGCGACGAAGCCGATCGTCGAGTGCGACGGATCGATCGTGTAGTCGCCGGTCAGCGCGGCCAGATCGGGGTTCACGGCGGCGGGGGCCGTGCCGGTGGCGGCGGGGGTGTCAGTGGTCTTGCGGCCGAAGATGCCCATCACGTGCTCCTTGGGGACGAGTCGCGGATTCGTCCGGAAACCGCGGCTGCGAAGTATGTTGAACTTTCAACGAGGCCAACACGAGACACCGTAGACCTATTCCGTTCAATATTCAACATCATCCGCAATGTGTTTGTGACGCTACGGTGCGTTGCTTCGGCGCGCTCTCTGGCGGGTGAGCCGAGATGTTGATAGACGGCATGGACATGACTCCGACACGCCGTACCTTCCTCGTCACAGCGGCCCTGGCGGCGACCCTCGCGACAGCCGTTGTCCCGCCCTCCACGGCGTACGGCGCGGAGGAGGGCGAGGACGAGTACGAAACCCTCCGCCGCCGCTGGCTGGAGATCGCCCTCGGCGACGGCTACGACCCGGCCGCCGAGCCCTACGCCTCCCGCCTGCGGCAGACCGGTGAACTCGCCCGCGGCTTCGCGGCGGCCATGGCCCCGACTTCCACCTCGCTCTGGCCGGGCTACCCCTTCGACCCGCCCGCCGGCATCACCCAGAGCTACAGCAGGCTGTGGGCGATGACGCAGGCCTACGTGCAGGAAGGCACCGGGTCGACGGATGACGGCTCCCTCCTCGCAGCCGTCCTCACCGGCCTCGACCACCTCTCCGCGAGGGTCTACAACCCCTCCACCACCCGCTACGGCAACTGGTGGGAGTGGCAGATCGGCAGCCCCCGCCTGCTGATGGACATCGTCGCCGCCCTCCACGACCACCTCACCGACGACCGCCGGGCCGCCGCCTGCGCCGCCGTCGACCACTTCGTCCCGGACGCCGTGCTCCGCGACTACTCCGGCACCTCCACCGGCGCCAACCGCGTCGACCTCTGCCGGTCCGTCGCGCTGCGGGGCATCCTCGGCCGCGCCCCCGAAAAGATCGCCCTCGCGCGCGACGCCCTCTCGCCGGTCTTCCCGTACGTCACGCAAGGGGACGGGCTCTACGCCGACGGGTCGTTCGTGCAGCACACCTGGGTCGCCTACTCGGGAACCTACGGACAGGTCATGCTCGACGGGCTCGGGCGGCTCTTCGCGTTGCTCGCCGGATCGTCGTGGGCGGTGGCCGATCCGAACCGGCAGATCGTCCTGGACAGCGTCGAGCACGCCTACGTGCCCCTCATCCACGACGGGCTGGTGATGGACGGCGTCAACGGGCGTGCCATCAGCCGGGGGTACCTGAGGAGCGACGACCGGCACGTGATGCGCAGCGACCATTTCCACGGGCAGGGGCTGATCGCCGCGATCGCGGTGCTGGCCCAGGGTGCGAACGCGGACGAGCGCGAGCGCTGGTACGGGCGGATCAAGGGGTGGATCGAGCGGGACACGGTGACGCCGATCCTCACGGCCGACCAGTTCGGCGTCGCCGACCTCGCGCGGCTGCACGCCGTCGCGGACTCGGCGATCGAGGCGACCCCCGAACCCGTCGGACACCGCCTGTTCTCCGCCATGGACCGCGCCGTGCACCGCGGCCCCGGCTTCACCGCGAACCTCTCCATGGCGAGCGACCGCATCGCCCACTACGAATGCGGCAACGGCGAGAACCCACGCGGCTGGCACACCGGCGCCGGAATGCTGCTCTGGTGGGCGAACCAGGCAGACGACGCGAGCGGGGTGAGCGCCCGGGGCGGCGACCAGTACACGGACTGGTTCTGGCCGACCGTCGACTGGTACCGGCTGCCCGGGACCACCGTGTCCACCAAGCGACTTGCCGACAAAGCGGGCGGCGAGTGGGGCGAGCCCAAGCCCGACGTGCGATGGGTCGGCGGCACGACGGACGGCACCTGCGCGGCCGTCGGCCAGCATCTCAAGGGGCTCGGCTCCACGCTGGAGGCCCGCAAGTCGTGGTTCTTCGTCGACGATGCCGTGATCTGTCTGGGCGCGGGGATCACCGCCACCGACGGGGTGCCGGTCGAGACGATCGTCGACAGCCGCAACCTGGGTGAGAACGGCACCCCCGCCTTCCTGCGAGGTCCGCACTGGGCCCACCTGGACGGCCACGGCGGCTGGCTCTTCCCGAAACCGGGGCAGGGTGACACGCCGGTCCTCCACACCCTCCGCGAGGACCGCACCGGCGCCTGGTCCGACATCAACACCTCCAGCACCACCGAACGGCGCACCCGGCGCCGGCAGACGCTCTGGCTGGACCACGGCACGGACCCCGTCGACGCGACGTACGCCTACGTCCTGATGCCCGGCGCGTCCCGCCGCGCGGTCGCCGCCCGCGCCGCCGACCACGACTGGCTGTCCGTCCTCGCCAACGACGCCCGCCGCCAGGCCGTCCATGTGGGCGGGCTCGGCCTGACCGCCGCGAACTTCTGGGCGGCCGGGACCGCGGGGCCGCTGAGCGCCACGGCAGGCGCGAGCGTGCTCGTACGCCGCCGGGCGCGCACCGCTACCCTCTGCGTTAGCGAACCCCCGCGGACCGGGGAGCCGCTGGAGATCGTCTGGGATCATCCCGTACGGGCCCTCGTGCGCGCGGATCCGGCCGTCGAGGTGACCGGGCTCGGGCGCCGGCTGACGCTGCGCGTCACTCCGGGGACGGCATGCGCCACGCACGAATGTGAGGTGACTCTCAGGTGACGGGTTTGTGCGACCCCTACAAGCCAGAGGCCCTCTGAGCAGTCGGATCGCCTGCATGCCGTTCGGGTTCTGTTCAGGGGTACCAGGAAAACAGGCCGGAGACTGTACGGAGTCGACGGCGAGCTTTCCTTGGTGGGCTTCGTAAGGTCGCTACATGACCGTTTTGGACGAGGCTGGACCCACAGGCGAACCGACGGACGCACGCGGGCGCGTGGCCGAACTGCACGCGATCCGTGCCGAGGCCCTGCAAGGCCCCAGCGAGAAGGCGACCGCGGCGCAGCACGCCAAGGGCAAGCTGACCGCCCGGGAGCGCATCGAGCTGCTGCTGGACGCCGGTTCGTTCCAGGAGGTCGAGCAGTTGCGCCGGCACCGGGCCACCGGT
>NZ_JBMNDS010000087.1:17838-43719 GCF_052543295.1 Streptomyces sp. SAS_270 | reverse complement strand
GTGCCGGGCGGAAGTCCTCGTAGCGGAGCTACTAGGGCTTTCGTCCGGTGCGGCGAGAGTGCGTGCCGGGCGTCGCGACGCCGCGCTGATCCGTCAGAAGCCCCCTAGGGGCGGAGGGGCACTCCGTAGGGCTACTCCGCCGCCCGCGGCGGAGGGGCACTCCGTAGGGCTACTCCGCCGCCCGCAGATGCACGATGTCCCCCGCCCCCACCGGTTCCTGCACGCCTTCCGCCGTGGCCAGCACCAGCCGCCCGTCCCCGTCGACGGCGACCGCCTCCCCGGTGATCGACCGCTCTCCGGGCAGCTCCGCCCGCACCACGCGGCCGAGCGTCGCGCACCCCGCGGCGTACGCCTCCTGAAGCCCACTGGCGACAGGGTCGCCCCCGGCTTCGCGCCACTTGCCGTACCACTCCTCCAGGGAGCGGAGCACGGTGCGCAGGACGGTGTCGCGATCCGTGGTCGCGGCCCCCGCGAGGGCGAGGGACGCGGCCCCGGGGACGGGCAGCTCGTCCTCCCGGAGGGTGACGTTGATACCGATGCCGATGACGACCGCGTCGTCGCCGGCGCGCTCGGCGAGGATGCCGCCGGTCTTGCGTTCCTCGCCGTTCACGATGACGAGGAGGTCGTTGGGCCACTTGAGTGCCGTGTCCACGCCGGCAGCGCGGGAGAGCCCGGCGGCGACGGCGACGCCGGTGAGCAGCGGGAGCCAGCCCCAGCGCGGGACGGGCACGTCGGCGGGCTTCAGCAGGACGGAGAAGAAGAGGCCCGAGCGGGCCGGGGCCGACCACTGGCGGTCCAGGCGGCCGCGCCCGGCGCTCTGCTCCTCGGCGACGAGGACGGCGCCCTCGGACGCCTTCCCCGCTGCGGCCCGGGCGACCAGGTCCGAGTTGGTGGACCCGGTGCGCTCCACCACCTCGATGTCGCACCACAGGCTCCCGTGCCCGCCTTCGCGCACCAGTGCCCTGCGCAGAGCGGCACCATTGAGGGGAGGACGGTCCAGATCGGACCACCGGTTGCCGTTGGGCTTGTCGTTCGCGTCTGAGGCATCTCGCGGCGTCATGCAACCCACCCTAGGTGTGGTAAACGCCGCACTGCCGAACCGTATCGACGCCACTACCCTACGAGTCAGTAGCAAACCCCTGACACACATCCCCGAGCACGACCCTCAGCACATCCCCCAGTACCTCCCCAGCACGTCACCCTCACGTCCCCTTTGAGCAGGCAGGGAGCCGCATCCCGATGTCCGAGCCGGAAGACCCGCAGCAGATCGACATCCACACCACCGCGGGCAAGCTCGCGGACTTGCAGCGCCGCATCCAGGAAGCGACGCATGCCGGCTCGGAGCGGGCCGTGGAAAAGCAGCACGCCAAGGGCAAGTTGACGGCCCGTGAGCGGATAGAGCTGCTGCTCGACGAGGAGTCGTTCGTCGAGTTGGACGAGTTCGCACAGCACCGCTCGACCGACTTCGGCATGGAGAACAACCGCCCGTACGGGGACGGGGTCGTCACCGGTTACGGAACCGTCGACGGCCGGCCTGTCGCCGTGTTCTCCCAGGACTTCACCGTCTTCGGCGGCGCCCTCGGAGAGGTCTTCGGCCAGAAGATCATGAAGGTGATGGACTTCGCCCTGAAGACGGGCTGTCCGGTCATCGGCATCAACGACTCCGGCGGTGCCCGTATCCAGGAGGGCGTCAGCGCCCTCGGCATGTACGGCGAGATCTTCCGCCGCAACACCCACGCGAGCGGAGTCATCCCGCAGATCTCGCTGGTCGTCGGCCCGTGCGCCGGCGGCGCGGTCTACTCCCCCGCGATCACCGACTTCACGATCATGGTCGACCAGACGTCGCACATGTTCATCACAGGACCGGACGTCATCAAGACGGTCACCGGCGAGGACGTCGGCTTCGAGGAGCTGGGCGGCGCCCGCACGCACAACGCGGTCTCCGGGGTGGCCCACCACATGGCGGGCGACGAGAAGGACGCCATCGAGTACGTCAAGCAGCTGCTGTCGTACCTGCCGTCCAACAACCTGTCCGAGGCGCCGGTCTTCCCGGAGGAGGCGGACCTCGCCCTCACCGACGAGGACCGCGAGCTGGACACGATCGTGCCGGACAGCGCGAACCAGCCGTACGACATGCACACGGTGATCGAACACGTCCTGGACGACGCCGAGTTCTTCGAGACGCAGCCGCTGTTCGCGCCGAACATCCTCACCGGTTTCGGCCGGGTGGAGGGCCGTCCGGTGGGCATCGTCGCCAACCAGCCGATGCAGTTCGCGGGCTGCCTCGACATCGACGCGAGCGAGAAGGCCGCGCGTTTCGTGCGCACGTGCGACGCCTTCAACGTGCCGGTCCTGACCTTCGTCGACGTCCCCGGGTTCCTGCCCGGCGTCGACCAGGAGCACACCGGCATCATCCGCCGCGGCGCCAAGCTGATCTACGCCTACGCCGAGGCGACCGTCCCGCTGATCACGGTGATCACCCGCAAGGCCTTCGGCGGCGCCTACGACGTCATGGGCTCCAAGCACCTGGGCGCCGACCTCAACCTCGCCTGGCCCACCGCCCAGATCGCGGTGATGGGCGCCCAGGGCGCGGTGAACATCCTGCACCGGCGCACCATCGCCGCCGCCGCTCCGGAGGACCAGGAGGCCACCCGGGCCCGCCTGATCCAGGAGTACGAGGACACGCTGCTCAACCCGTACACGGCGGCCGAGCGCGGCTACATCGACGGCGTGATCATGCCGTCCGACACCCGCGCCCATGTCGTGCGCGGACTGCGTCAGCTGCGCACCAAGCGGGAATCCCTGCCCCCGAAGAAGCACGGCAACATCCCCCTCTAAGGAGCCGCTGTGACGATCAAGGTTGTACGGGGCAATCCGACCCCTGAGGAGCTGGCCGCCGCACTGGCGGTGGTCCGCGTCCGCGCCGCGGCGGCGTCCGGCGAGCCGTCCGGCGCGTCCCGCGAGCCGGACGCCTGGGCGGATCCGGCACGGCTGGCCCTGAGCCGGCTGCCCGCGCCGGGTCCCACGTCCTGGGGCCGCACGTACTGGCCCAACTAGGGGGTGTTTTAAAGTCCCGCACAGCACCCACGGCGCCCGGCACAGGACTTTCAAAACACCCTCTAGCGCTGTTTCTCCAGCAGTTCGGCGAGGACTTCGGCCATCACCGCGTACCCGGCGTCGTTCGGGTGCAGGTGGTCGCCGAAGTCGTACGCCGGGTGCAGCCGGTCCGGGTCCGCCGGAGCGGCCATTGCGCGGTTCAGGTCCACGACCGCGTCGTACTCCCCTGAGCTGCGGATCCATTCGTTCAGCTCGTGGCTCGCCTTCGCCGCGTGCTCGCCCCAGTGGTCGGAGCCGCCGAAGGGGAGCAGGGTCGCGCCGATGACGCGCACGCCCCGGGCACGCGCCCGGCGGATCAACTCCCGGTGTCCGGCGATGAGTTCCTCGGCGTCGACGACCGGGGCGGGCCGGTAGGTGGGCTGTTCGTCCGTCTCGCTGAAGCCGAGGTCGTTGAGGCCCTGGAGCACGACGAGTGTGCTCACGCCCTCGTGGTCGAGGACGTCGCGGGCGAGGCGGTGAAGACCCTTCTCGCCGTACCAGGCCGAGTCGTTGAGCAGCAGGTTGCCGCCGATGCCGGCGTTCAGGACGGGCCGTCCGGTGCGCGCGGCGAGCGCGTCGGACCAGCGCCGGTTGTCGCCCGGGGTCGAGCCGAAGCCGTCGGTGATCGAGTCGCCGAGGAGCGCGATCCCGTCCCCGCGGCCCGCGTCGACCTCGACCGCGGAGAGGAAGTACCAGGACTCGGTGGACGCGTCGAAGCCCGCGGCGCCGGTGTCCTCCAAGCGGTCCCCGGAGCCGCGGTAGCTGGTCGCGAAGGCCTGGGCGTGGAAGGTTGCGGGTCCGGTGACCGCGTCGAGGTGCAGGGTGACGGTCGCCGACTCCCCTGATTCCAGGGCGAGTTCGGCCGCGTCGCTGACCGCCTGGCCGTACGCCGGAATCTCGACGGACGCGGCCCCCGCGAAGGTGAGCCGCCGCAGCGAGCCGGGCTCCACGGCGGCGCCCGGCCCGCTGCGGGCGACGCTCGCGCCCGCGATCCTCAGGGGCGAGGTGCCGTAGGCGTTGGACAGCCGGATGCGGGCCCGGCCGCCGCCCGCGGTGAGCCGTACGACCTGGCGGAGCGACTGGCGCCAGAAGCCCTCCTGCGACCAGTTGGGGGTGAAGCCCTCGCTGGGGCGCTGCGGCGAGGCGGTCCAGGCGGTGGTGAACACAGGGGTGGACACGGCGGTGGGCACGACGGAGCCTCCGTAAATGGGTTCACAGTTCCTTTAGTGGCTGCCAGGACCGTAACAGGGAGCGCTGGATTAAGGGAACTGCAGACCCGTTACGTGAAGTTGAGTACGCGTACTCAGGCGTCGGGGGCCGGGTCGCCGGACGATCGAAGACATGCTGTGGTCCGACCCGGAGAACGAGCCGCCGAAGGAGCTCCGCGACATGCAGGAGATGTTGCGGAGGCTCGGCATCCTCATGGCGCTGGCCGTGATGCTCGCGATGGTCGTCCTCGGCGTCATGTGATCACCCCGGCCCCGGGCCGAGGCACCGCCCGAACCACGCCGATACCCTGACCCCATGACTGATCAGCCGCGCCGCCGCCTTGTGCTCGCCTCCCAGTCCCCCGCCCGGCTCGGACTGCTGCGCCAGGCCGGACTCACCCCCGAGGTGATCGTCAGCGGGGTCGACGAGGACGCCGTGACCGCACCGACCCCCGCCGAACTCGCGCTCGCGCTGGCCCGGGCGAAGGCCTCCGTGGTGGCCGCGAGGCCCGAGGTCAAGGGCGCTCTGGTGATCGGCTGCGACTCGGTCCTGGACCTTGACGGCGAGGCGCTCGGCAAGCCCGCGGACGCCGAGGAGGCCACCGCGCGCTGGAAGTCGATGCGCGGGCGCGCGGGCACGCTGCAGACCGGGCACTGCGTGTGGGACACGACGACGGGACGGCATGCGTCGGCGACCGCGTCCACCGTGGTCCGCTTCGGCGAGCCGACCGACGCCGAGATCGCCGCGTACGTCGCGTCCGGCGAACCCCTCTACGTCGCGGGGGCGTTCACCCTCGACGGCCGCTCGGCGCCGTTCATCGACGGCATCGACGGCGACCACGGCAACGTCATCGGGATCTCACTGCCGCTGGTGCGCCGACTGCTGGGCGAACTGGGCGTGGGGATCACGGAGTTGTGGGCGCCGCCAAAGAACTGATCCGGAGCCGCTCGAACGTCACTGGAACGATCAGGGCATCGAGGGGGTCGGCGGAGTGGCGACGGGGGCTGTGCCGTTGTCGCCTCCCTCACCTCCGGAGCCGTCCTCGGGCGCGACTTGAGCGGGGCCCGCCGTGCGGTCGTAGGACATCAGGACCAGCAGGATCAGCGCCAGGACGACCATCATGACGGTGAACGCGCCCCAGCCCACCAGGCCCACCGTGAAGGCGCCCAGCAGGGCGTGCACCACGGCGGCGCTGATCAGCAGGATCCGGCCGATGCCGGACGGGGGCCGGTTGCGCAGGGCGACGAGCAGCGCGGCGACACCGCACAGCGCGAAGTAGAGGCCGAAGACCAGGCCGGCGACCTTCGACGACGTCGACATCACGTCGGTGTCGAGTCCGGCCAGCGACATGTTCTGCCGGTCCACGACCATGCCCATGAACCAGTTGACCAGCGCGATGCCGACCGCTTCCACGAAGAGCACGATCGCGGTCACCCACGCGACAGGTCTGCGCGCCACCGTTCCCCACCCACACTTCCGGCTCTGTTACCTCAAGTACGTTCGCGACGTACCGAACGCTACTAACGGGTAAACCCGGGGACAAGGGTTCTGCGGAGGGCAAAGATTCATTGGGCCATTCGTAGGGACTCCACAAAGAAACCGAGTGGGGCGCAGCACGCTCTCACAGAGACCTTGGCCACACAGGGGGGCTAGGGTTCGGGGAAGGATTCCTGCGTACCGCGGTGCGACAAGGGATATCGCGGGTCGAGCGGGCCTCGAATCACGCTCCGTGTGGGCAAGCTCACCATTGGGGACGGGTCGAAAGGTCGTGTCGGCAGTCCCTAAACTCGGCTTGTTTCAAGGAGGGAGCCATCGTGCGCAAGGTGCTCATCGCCAACCGTGGCGAAATCGCTGTCCGCGTGGCCCGGGCGTGCCGGGATGCCGGGATCGCGAGCGTTGCCGTCTATGCGGAACCGGACCGGGACGCGTTGCATGTCCGTGCGGCGGACGAGGCGTTCGCATTGGGCGGTGACACCCCGGCCACCAGCTACCTGGACATCGGCAAGGTGTTGCAGGCCGCCAAGGACTCGGGAGCGGATGCCATCCATCCCGGCTACGGCTTCCTTTCCGAGAACGCCGACTTCGCCCAGGCCGTTCTGGACGCGGGCCTGATCTGGATCGGCCCGCCCCCGCAGGCCATCCGCGACCTCGGTGACAAGGTCGCCGCCCGGCACATCGCCCAGCGCGCCGGTGCGCCGCTGGTCGCCGGTACGCCGGACCCGGTCTCGGGTGCGGAGGAGGTCGTGGCGTTCGCCGAGCAGCACGGCCTGCCGATCGCCATCAAGGCGGCGTTCGGCGGCGGCGGGCGTGGCCTGAAGGTCGCCCGCACGCTCGACGAGGTCCCCGAGCTGTACGAGTCCGCGGTGCGCGAGGCGGTCGCGGCGTTCGGGCGCGGCGAGTGCTTCGTGGAGCGCTACCTCGACAAGCCCCGGCACGTGGAGACCCAGTGCCTGGCCGACAGCCACGGCAACGTGGTCGTCGTCTCCACCCGTGACTGCTCGCTGCAGCGCCGCCACCAGAAGCTGGTGGAGGAGGCCCCGGCGCCGTTCCTGTCGGACGCTCAGGTCGAGGAGCTGTACTCCTCCTCCAAGGCGATCCTCAAGGAGGCCGGCTACGTCGGCGCGGGCACCGTGGAGTTCCTGGTCGGCACGGACGGCACGATCTCCTTCCTGGAGGTCAACACCCGCCTTCAGGTGGAGCACCCGGTCACCGAGGAGGTCGCCGGAATCGACCTGGTCCGCGAGATGTTCCGGATCGCCGACGGCGAGGAGCTCGGCTACGGCGATCCCGAACTGCGCGGCCACTCCTTCGAGTTCCGCATCAACGGCGAGGACCCCGGTCGCGGCTTCCTGCCCGCTCCGGGCACGGTCACGGCCTTCGCGCCGCCGTCCGGCCCGGGCGTACGCCTGGACGCCGGTGTCGAGTCGGGCAGCGTCATCGGCCCGGCCTGGGACTCGCTGCTGGCCAAGCTGATCGTCACCGGCGCCACCCGCGAGCAGGCGCTCCAGCGGGCGTCCCGCGCGCTGGAGGAGTTCCAGGTGGAGGGCATGGCCACGGCGATCCCCTTCCACCGCGCGGTGGTCACCGACCCGGCGTTCGCGCCCGAACTGACCGGTTCGCAGGACCCGTTCACGGTGCACACCCGGTGGATCGAGACCGAGTTCGTCAACGAGATCAAGCCGTTCACCGCGCCCGCGGACGCCGAGACCGAGGACGAGCCCGGCCGCGAGACCGTCGTGGTCGAGGTCGGCGGCAAGCGCCTGGAGGTCTCCCTCCCGTCCTCGCTGGGCATGTCGCTGGCGCGCACCGGCCTGGCCGCGGGTGCCAAGCCGAAGCGGCGGGCCGCGAAGAAGTCCGGCCCGGCAGCCTCCGGTGACACCCTCGCCTCCCCGATGCAGGGCACCATCGTCAAGGTCGCCGTCGAAGAGGGCCAGGAGGTCAAGGAAGGCGACCTGATCGTCGTCCTCGAAGCGATGAAGATGGAACAGCCCCTGAACGCGCACCGCTCGGGCACCATCAAGGGCCTGTCCGCCGAGGTCGGCGCGTCCCTCACCTCGGGCGCCCCCATCTGCGACATCAAGGACTGATCCGCGGAAGACGGCGGGGCTCTGCAGAGGGCCCGTAGAAGGTCGTCGGCAGGCATCCGAAGCGCTCGGTGGACTGGAGTGTCAGTCCGCCGGGCGTTTCGGCGTTCGGCGTCGCGGCCGGCGGTGACGTACCGCCCGCGTCGCGGGGAACCGTCAGCGGCGGCGCAGGTCCGCCACGCGGGCACGCTCTCCCTGGGGCTGTTCCGCGCCCAGGACGCTCGCGCTGCGCAGGCCGTGACCCGCGCCCGGGACCTGGCCGCGCCGCGGTCCGGGAAGGGGCACGTCCCGGCGCGGCTGACGCCCCGCCGGGACCGTATCGCCCCCTGGGCCCGATGAGGATCCGTTGGACGATCCGGCCACCGCGATCTGTACGCCCTGGTCCGCCAGGGCCTGCAACTCGGTGGCCGCGCGGTCGTCGTGCGCGGGCGGCTCGTCCGTCACCAGCCGGGTGATCACGTCGGTCGGCACCGTCTGGAACATCGTGTCGGTGCCGAGCTTCGTGTGGTCGGCGAGGACGACGACCTCGGACGCGGCCTGGACCAGGGCGCGGTCGACGGACGCCGACAGCATGTTGGACGTGGACAGCCCGCGCTCGGCGGTCAGTCCGCTCCCGGAGAGGAAGGCCCTGGACACCCGCAGCCCCTGGAGGGACTGCTCGGCCCCGCTGCCGACAAGAGCGTAGTTGGAACCGCGCAGGGTGCCGCCGGTCATGACGACCTCCACACGGTTTGCATGGGCCAACGCCTGTGCCACCAAAAGGGAGTTGGTGACGACGGTCAGCCCAGGAACCCGTGCGAGCCGGCGCGCCAGCTCCTGCGTGGTGGTTCCCGCCCCGACCACGATGGCTTCGCCTTCTTCGACGAAGCTCGCGGCGAGATCGGCGATGGCCGTCTTCTCGGCGGTCGCGAGATGTGACTTCTGCGGAAAGCCGGACTCCCGCGTAAACCCGCCCGGCAATACCGCACCGCCGTGTCGGCGGTCGAGGAGTCCTTCTGCCTCCAGTGCGCGCACGTCCCGCCGTACGGTCACTTCGGAGGTCTGGACGACGCGGGCGAGCTCACGGAGCGACACGGCCCCGTTCGCTCGCACCATTTCGAGGATCAATTGGCGACGTTCTGCAGCGAACACGAAACTGACAGTAACCCCAACGACCGTCTGCTTTCAGCAGTATGCGCCGAATAACAGAAGTTGTTCGCATCACGGCACCAGAAGTGGTATACGGGTCTAATCGCGGCGCCTATGCCGTGCGAATGGGCGGCAACTCCCCGTGACCAGCGAGGAGTTGCCTTTCGCGGTCAGCCCTCGCCCGCGGACTTCCGGGTGTGCAACTGCCTGGCCACCTCGGCGATCGAGCCCGACAGGGACGGGTACACGGTGAACGCGTTCGCGATCTGTTCGACCGTCAGATTGTTGTCGACCGCGATCGAGATGGGGTGGATCAGTTCCGAAGCGCGGGGCGACACGACCACTCCGCCGACGACGATCCCGGTGCCCGGACGGCAGAAGATCTTGACGAAGCCGTCCCGGATGCCCTGCATCTTGGCGCGCGGGTTGCGCAGCAGCGGCAGCTTGACGACCCTGGCGTCGATCTTGCCCGCGTCGACGTCGGCCTGTGAGTAGCCCACCGTCGCGATCTCGGGGTCGGTGAAGACGTTCGACGAGACGGTCTTCAGGTTCAGCGGGGCGACCGCGTCACCGAGGAAGTGGTACATCGCGATGCGGCCCTGCATGGCGGCGACGGACGCGAGGGCGAAGACGCCGGTCACGTCACCGGCGGCGTACACGCCGGGGGCGGTGGTGCGGGAGACCTTGTCGGTCCAGATGTGGCCGGAGTCGCGGACCCTCACCCCGGCCTCCTCCAGGCCCATCCCGCTGCTGTTCGGGATGGCGCCGACGGCCATCAGGCAGTGCGTGCCGGAGATGACGCGGCCGTCGGAGAGCGTGACCTCGACGCGGTCGCCCACCCGTTTGGCGGACTCGGCGCGGGAGCGCGCCATCACGTTCATGCCGCGGCGGCGGAACACGTCCTCCAGAACGGCGGCGGCGTCGGGGTCCTCGCCCGGCAGCACACGGTCGCGGGAGGAGACGAGGGTGACCTTGGAGCCGAGCGCCTGGTACGCGCCGGCGAACTCGGCGCCGGTGACACCGGAGCCGACCACGATGAGCTCCTCGGGGAGTTCGTCGAGGTCGTAGACCTGGGTCCAGTTCAGGATGCGCTCGCCGTCGGGCTGCGCGTCGGCCAGCTCGCGCGGGTGCCCGCCGGTCGCAATGAGGACGGCGTCGGCGACGAGGGTCTCCTCGGTGCCGTCCGCGGTGCGCACGACGACCTTGCGCGAGCCGTCGATGGACTGCATGCCGTCGAGCCGCCCGCGCCCCCGCATGACCCGGGCGCCGGCCCGCGTCACGGAGGCGGTGATGTCGTGCGACTGCGCCAGCGCGAGGCGCTTGACCCGTCGGTTGACCTTGCCCAGGTCGACACCCACCACCCGGGCCGCCTGCTCCAGGGGAGGCGTGTCGTCGGCCACGATGATGCCCAGCTCCTCGTACGAGGAGTCGAAGGTCGTCATCACCTCGGCCGTGGCGATCAGGGTCTTCGACGGTACGCAGTCGGTGAGCACCGACGCCCCGCCCAGACCGTCGCAGTCGACGACGGTCACCTCCGCGCCGAGTTGCGCTGCCACCAGGGCAGCTTCATATCCGCCGGGTCCGCCACCGATGATCACGATCCGAGTCACGTACTCCATTGTCCCGCACGCCTCAAGGTGCTTCCGCCCAGGGGCCTCCGAGTGTGCATTCGAGCTCCTTCTGTTACGCAAGAGGCGTACGCGACGCTGCCGTACCCTCGACCCCATGTCGCTCTACGCCGCGTACGCCGGCAATCTCGACCCGCGGCTCATGACGCGCCGCGCCCCGCACTCGCCGCTGCGCGCCACGGGCTGGCTGAACGGCTGGCGGCTGACGTTCGGCGGCGAGCACATGGGCTGGGAGGGAGCGCTGGCGACCATCGTCGAGGCGCCGCGGTCCCAGGTGTTCGTGGCGCTGTACGACGTCGCCCCGCTGGACGAGGACTCCATGGACCGCTGGGAGGGTGTCGGCCTCGACATCTACCGCCGGATGCGCGTGAGGGTGCACACGCTGGAGGGCGAGGAGCCGGCGTGGGTGTACGTGCTGAACGGGTACGAGGGCGGACTGCCCTCGGCGCGGTATCTCGGGGAGATCGCCGACGCCGCGGAATCCGCGGGCGCGCCGCACGACTACGTCATGGAGCTTCGCAAGCGGCCCTGCTGACGAGCGGGCGGGCCTGTGCTCCGCCGCTTCCCGGCGGGCCCGCCCCACCGCTTTTTCGTTGGAAACGACAAGACAACGATCGCAATCCCATCAGCTCTGTCATCTACGCGCGTAGGCCCGGAGCGGCTACGCTCATCCGCGTGAACGCATCTCTTCTTCCGGACGACATCCAGGGCGACCCGTACGCCGCCGCCGACGCCGCCGCCGCGCGCCTGCGCGAGCTCACCGGCGCCGAGACCCACGACGTCGCGCTCGTGATGGGCTCCGGCTGGGCCCCGGCCGTGGACGCGCTCGGTTCCCCCGAGGCCGAGTTCCAGGTCACCGAGCTGCCCGGCTTCCCGCCGCCTGCGGTCGAGGGACACGGCGGCACGATCCGCTCGTACCGGGTCGGGGCCAAGCGGGCGCTGGTCTTCCTGGGCCGCACCCACTACTACGAGGGCCGCGGCGTGGCAGCCGTCGCGCACGGCGTGCGGACCGCCGTCGCCGCCGGCTCCAAGACCATCGTGCTGACCAACGGCTGCGGAGGCCTGCGCGAGGGCATGCGCCCCGGCCAGCCGGTCCTGATCAGCGATCACATCAACCTGACGGCGACCTCGCCGATCGTGGGCGCGAACTTCGTGGACCTCACCGACCTGTACTCGCCGCGGCTGCGCGCCCTGTGCAAGGAGATCGACGAGACCCTCGAAGAGGGCGTCTACGCGCAGTTCCCCGGCCCGCACTACGAGACGCCCGCCGAGATCCGTATGGCCCGTGTCATCGGCGCGGACCTCGTGGGCATGTCGACCACCCTCGAGGCGATCGCCGCGCGCGAGGCCGGTGCCGAGGTGCTGGGCATCTCCCTGGTGACCAACCTCGCCGCCGGCATGACGGGCGAGCCCCTCAACCACGAGGAGGTCCTCCAGGCGGGCCGCGACTCCGCGACCCGCATGGGCGCCCTCCTGAACCAGGTCCTCGAACGCCTGTAGGTTCCCCTCCCCCGGGTACACAGCACGCACAACAAAGAGAGAGGTCGACCCGACGTGCAGGACGAACTCATCGCACGGGCCAAGGCGTGGCTGGCCGAGGACCCCGACGCGGAGACCCGTGAGGAACTCGGCAAGCTCATCGACGCCGAGGACGTCACCGAGCTCGCCGCACGCTTCAGCGGCACCCTCCAGTTCGGCACCGCGGGTCTGCGCGGTGAGCTCGGCGCGGGCCCGATGCGCATGAACCGGTCGGTGGTCATCCGCGCCGCCGCCGGCCTCGCCGCGTACCTCAAGGCGAAGGGCAGGGCGGGCGGTCTCGTCGTCATCGGCTTCGACGCCCGTCACAAGTCCGCCGACTTCGCCCGCGACACCGCGGCCGTCATGACGGGCGCCGGGCTCCGTGCCGCCGTACTGCCCCGCCCGCTGCCCACGCCCGTCCTGGCGTACGCCATAAGGCACCTCGGCGCGGTCGCGGGCGTGGAGGTCACCGCCAGCCACAACCCGCCCCGCGACAACGGCTACAAGGTCTACCTCGGCGACGGCTCCCAGATCGTGCCGCCCGCGGACGCGGAGATCGCCGCGGAGATCGACGCCATCCGCGCGCTCGCCGACGTCCCGCGCCCCGACGCCGGCTGGGAGACCCTCGACGAGGGCGTCCTGGACGCCTATCTGGCCCGCACGGACGCCGTCCTGTCCGCCGGGTCCCCGCGCACCGCACGGACCGTCTACACGGCGATGCACGGCGTCGGCAAGGACGTCCTGCTCGCGGCGTTCGCCCGGGCCGGTTTCCCGGAGCCCGTCCTCGTCGCCGAGCAGGCCGAGCCGGACCCCGACTTCCCGACCGTCGCCTTCCCCAACCCGGAAGAGCCCGGCGCGATGGACCTCGCCTTCGCGAAGGCCCGCGAGACCGACCCCGACCTGATCATCGCCAACGACCCGGACGCGGACCGCTGCGCGGCGGCCGTACGCGACGGCGCGGAATGGCGGATGCTGCGCGGCGACGAGGTCGGCGCACTGCTCGCCCAGCACCTGGTCGACCGCGGGGCGCGCGGCACGTTCGCCGAGTCGATCGTCTCCTCCTCGCTGCTCGGCCGGATCGCCGAGAAGGCGGGGCTCGCGTACGAGGAGACTCTGACCGGCTTCAAGTGGATCGCCCGCGTCGAGGGTCTGCGGTACGGCTACGAGGAGGCGCTCGGCTACTGCGTCGACCCCGAGGGCGTCCGCGACAAGGACGGCATCACCGCCGCCCTGCTCATCACCGAGCTCGCCTCCGAGCTCAAGGAGCAGGGACGCACGCTGCTCGACCTGCTGGACGACATCGCCGTCGCGCACGGGCTGCACGCCACCGACCAGCTGTCGGTACGCGTGGAGGACGTCTCGGTCATCGCCAACGCCATGCGGCGTCTGCGCGAGCAGCCGCCGACGCAGCTCGCGGGCCTGGCCATCACCAAGGCCGAGGACCTGACGCAGGGCACGGAGCTGCTCCCGCCGACGGACGGGCTGCGCTACACGCTGGACGGCGCCCGCGTCATCGTCCGGCCGAGCGGCACCGAGCCGAAGCTGAAGTGCTACCTGGAGGTCGTCGTCCCGGTCGGCACCCGCGACCACCTCCCCGCGGCGCACGCGAAGGCCCGCGACCTGCTGGCGACGATCAAGCGCGACCTGTCGGCGGCGGCCGGCATCTGACACGCGTGCACCGGGGTGCCCCTCCCCAGGGGCACCCCATCGGGTGATTTACGCCCGGCACTTGACGCAGCGCTCCCGTGCGCCGCCGGTCGGCCGAGGAACCGTGGTCCGGTAGCGCACCGCCGAGTCCCAGGAGCTGCCGCGTGTCCTCGACCGCTTCCCGGCCGCCGTCCGCCCCCTCCCGGAAGCCCCCGGGAGCCGACGAGCCCCCGAGCGGACTCCTCCCCGGCAGCTTCCCGGGCACCCGGCGCCCAGGGCCCTCCCGCACCCCCGCGCCGGGCCTTCGCACCCGTGTGCCCCGCGCCCTGCTCCGCGCGGCCCCCGCCCTCCTCGGCTACGCCGCCGTACGCCTCGTGGGCCTGCTCGTGCTCGCCCTCTGGGCGCACCGGCAGCAGCACGGCGTGTGGCCGATGCTGGCGACGCAGTGGGACGCGCACTGGTATCTGGGCATCGCCGACCACGGGTACACGCACGAGCTGGGCAGCGCGTGGGACGCGAACAACCTCGCCTTCTTCCCGCTCTACCCCGTCCTGGTGAAGGCGGTCGCGGCGGTCACTCCGGGCACACGCGCGACGGTGGGGCTGGTGATCGCGGTGGTCGCGTCGTTCGGCGCCGCCTGGGGGATCTTCTCGGTGGGCCACCGGCTGCACGGCCGCCGGACGGGCGTGCTGCTCACGGTGCTGTGGGCGGCGTCGCCGGTCGGCCTGGTGCAGTGGATGGGCTACACGGAGTCGCTGTTCACGGCCTTCGCCGCCTGGTCGCTGTACGCGCTGCTCACGCGCCGCCCGCTGTGGGCGGCCGCGCTGGCCTCGCTGGCGGGGCTGACCCGACCGACGGGCATCGCGGTGGCAGCCGCGGTGAGCGTGAGCGCGCTGCTCGCACTGCGCCGCCGCTTCTCGGCCCGCACCCTCGCGGCCGCCGCCCTCGCCCCGGCGGGCTGGCTCGCCTACGTCGGCTGGGTGGGGCTGCGGCTGGAACGCTGGGACGGCTACTTCGCCGTACAGCGGCTGTGGCACAACGAGTGGGACGGCGGCGCGGAGACCCTGCGGCGGATGCGCGAGTACCTGGCGTACGACTCCACGCCCGAGCTGTTCCTGGTGACGGTCACCGTCACCCTGCTCGCCTCGGTCGCACTGCTCGCCCTTGCCGCCTGGGACCGGCAGCCGGCGCCCCTGCTGGTCTTCGCGGGCGTCATGCTCCTGATCGTCCTGGGCAGCGGCGGCGTCTACTTCCCGCGCGCCCGCTTCCTGCTGCCCGCCTTCCCGCTCCTGCTCCCGCTCGCCCTGCACCTGTCCCGCGCCTCGGCCCGCTGTCTGACGCTCACGCTGACGGCGGCGGTGCTGGGGTCGGCCTACTGCGGCGCGTACATGACGCTGGTGTGGCCGAGCGCGCCGTAGAACGCGAAGGCGCAGACCGGGCAGGAACCCGTCAGCCCACCGCCAGCAGGATCGCCAGCACGATCGCCCCCGCCACCGCGGGCCCCACGATCTCGTACGCCCAGCGCACGCTCGGCTCGCCCTGCGCGCTCTCCGCCTTGCCGCGGGCCTCGGCCAGTTCGCGCAGGTCGTCCATGATCTGGTCGGTCTGGGCGCGGCCGGGGCGGGTCCCCACCGCGGAGGTGTCGCCGCCGGATTCGGCCGCGCTCCCGCGCGCCTGCCGCCGGGCGGCGCTCTTGCGGGCGCGCAGCGAGACCGGCACGGCCCACAGCTGGTACTTGGTGCCGGAGGGGGTCACGACCTCGTTGGAGTAGCCGGAGCGCAGCGAGACGACCGAGCTCCAGGGCAGTACGACGACGCGGAACGGGTTGCGGATGCGCAGCCGGTCCTCGTTGGCGAAGACCGCGGGGCGCAGCGTGAAGGCGGACACCAGCGGTACGAGGAGGATCAGCGAGGCGAGCGCGAGCCAGGGGGTGCGGCCGCTTCCCGAGATCAGCGCGTCGATGCCGAGCCAGAGCGCGATGGCCAGCAGCAGCACGCCGCCCGCGATACCGGAGGGCGACCGGTAGATCCGGTCCTTCGACTCGGGTCGCGAGGCGTCCGGTGGGGGAGACTGGTGGTCCGGGGTCGTCATGGCCCCGATTCTGCCCGACGACGCGCACAGCGCTCATCCGCGGTCGCCGCTCACACGATGAGCACCCGGGGGTGTACAGCAGCTACGCGCGTAGATATGCTCGGCTGGTGACCATGCCCACCTCTGCACACGCTGCTCATACGCTCACGGACGTGACCGCGTCCGACAGCACGCTGCGCCGCTTCCTTCACGGGCTGCCCGGCGTCGACGCGGTCGGCCTGGAGGCGCGCGCCGCCTCCCTCGGCACCCGATCCATCAAGACGACCGCGAAGGCGTACGCCATCGACCTCGCCATCTCGATGGTCGACCTGACGACGCTGGAAGGCGCGGACACCCCGGGCAAGGTCCGGGCGCTCGGCGCCAAGGCGGTCCGCCCCGACCCGACCGACCGCACCACGCCCACCACGGCCGCGGTCTGCGTCTATCCCGACATGGTGGCCACCGCGAAGGAGGCCGTCGCCGGATCCGGCGTGAAGGTCGCCTCCGTCGCCACCGCCTTCCCGGCCGGCCGTGCCGCGCTCGACGTGAAGCTGGCCGACGTGCGCGACGCGGTCGCCGCGGGCGCCGACGAGATCGACATGGTCATCGACCGCGGGGCGTTCCTCGCGGGCCACTATCTGAAGGTGTACGACGAGATCGTCGCCGTGAAGGAGACCTGCGGGACGAGCGCCCGGCTGAAGGTCATCTTCGAGACCGGTGAGCTGTCGACGTACGACAACATCCGGCGGGCCTCCTGGCTCGGCATGCTGGCCGGCGCGGACTTCATCAAGACGTCCACCGGCAAGGTGGCGGTCAACGCGACCCCGGCGAACACCCTCCTCATGCTGGAGGCGGTGCGCGACTTCCGCGCCCAGACCGGGGTACAGGTCGGTGTGAAGCCGGCCGGCGGCATCCGCACCACCAAGGACGCGATCAAGTTCCTGGTCCTGGTGAACGAGACGGCCGGTGCGGACTGGCTGGACAACCACTGGTTCCGCTTCGGCGCGTCCTCGCTCCTGAACGACCTGCTGATGCAGCGTCAGAAGCTGGCCACCGGCCGCTACTCCGGCCCCGACTACGTGACGGTGGACTGATCACCATGGCTTCCGTATTTGAGTACGCACCGGCACCCGAGTCCCGCTCGGTCGTCGACATCGCCCCGTCCTACGGGCTGTTCATCGACGGCGAGTTCGTGGAGGCGGCGGACGGCCGGGTCTTCAAGACGGTCTCCCCGTCCACCGAGGAGGTCCTCTCCGAGGTCGCCCAGGCGGGCGAGGCGGACGTGGACCGCGCGGTGAAGGCCGCCCGCAAGGCGTTCGAGAAGTGGTCGGCGCTGCCCGGCTCCGAGCGCGCCAAGTACCTGTTCCGTATCGCGCGGATCATCCAGGAGCGCTCCCGCGAGCTCGCCGTCCTGGAGACGCTGGACAACGGCAAGCCCATCAAGGAGACCCGCGACGCGGACCTCCCCCTGGTCGCCGCGCACTTCTTCTACTACGCGGGCTGGGCCGACAAGCTCGACCACGCCGGATTCGGCGCCGACCCGCGCCCGCTGGGTGTCGCGGGCCAGGTCATCCCCTGGAACTTCCCGCTGCTGATGCTGGCGTGGAAGATCGCCCCGGCCCTGGCGACCGGCAACACGGTCGTCCTGAAGCCCGCCGAGACGACCCCCCTCTCCGCCCTCTTCTTCGCGGACATCTGCCGCCAGGCGGGCCTGCCCCGGGGCGTCGTCAACATCCTTCCCGGGTACGGCGACACGGGCGCCGCGCTCGTCGCGCACCCCGACGTGAACAAGGTGGCCTTCACCGGCTCCACCGCGGTCGGCAAGGCGATCGCCCGCCAGATCGCGGGCAGCCGCAAGAAGGTCACGCTCGAACTGGGCGGCAAGGGCGCGAACATCGTCTTCGACGACGCCCCGATCGACCAGGCCGTCGAGGGCATCGTCAGCGGCATCTTCTTCAACCAGGGCCAGGTCTGCTGCGCGGGCTCCCGCCTGCTGGTCCAGGAGTCGATCCACGACGAGCTGCTCGACTCGCTCAAGCGCCGCCTGTCGACCCTGCGCCTCGGCGACCCGCTCGACAAGAACACGGACATCGGCGCGATCAACTCCGAGGAGCAGCTCTCGCGCATCACCTCGCTCGTCGAGCAGGGCGAGGCCGAGGGCGCCGAGCGTTGGTCCGCGGCCTGCGAACTCCCGTCCGCCGGCTACTGGTTCGCCCCGACGCTCTTCACGAACGTCACCCAGGCGCACACCGTCGCCCGCGACGAGATCTTCGGCCCGGTGCTGTCGGTCCTCACCTTCCGTACGCCGGACGAGGCCGTCGCCAAGGCCAACAACAGCCAGTACGGCCTCTCGGCGGGCATCTGGACGGAGAAGGGCTCGCGCATCCTCGCGGTCGCGAACAAGCTCCGCGCGGGTGTCATCTGGTCCAACACGTTCAACAAGTTCGACCCGACCTCGCCGTTCGGCGGCTACAAGGAGTCGGGCTTCGGCCGCGAGGGCGGTCGCCACGGCCTGGAGGCGTACCTCGATGTCCGATAAGCCCAAGAACACCGAGAAGCCCAGGAACGCTGAGCAGCAGCGGCTGAGCGTCTTCAAGACCTACAAGCTGTACGTCGGCGGGAAGTTCCCGCGTTCCGAGAGCGGCCGGGTGTACGAGGTGACGGACTCAAACGGCAACTGGCTGGCGAACGCCCCGCAGTCCTCCCGCAAGGACGCCCGTGACGCGGTCGTCGCCGCCCGCAAGGCGTTCGGCGGCTGGTCCGGCGCGACGGCGTACAACCGGGGCCAGATCCTCTACCGCGTCGCGGAGATGCTGGAGGGCCGCAAGGACCAGTTCGTGCGCGAAGTCGCCGACGCGGAGGGCCTGTCGAAGTCGAAGGCGGCCACCGTCGTGGACGCGGCGATCGACCGCTGGGTCTGGTACGCGGGCTGGACCGACAAGATCGCCCAGGTGGTCGGCGGCGGCAACCCGGTCGCGGGCCCGTTCTTCAACCTCTCCACCCCGGAGCCGACGGGCGTGGTCACCGTCCTCGCCCCCCAGCAGTCGTCCTTCCTCGGCCTGGTCTCGGTGATCGCCCCGGTGATCGCGACCGGCAACACGGTGATCGTGATCGCCTCCGAGAAGTCCCCGCTGCCCGCCCTGTCCCTCGGCGAGGTACTGGCCACCTCGGATCTCCCCGGTGGAGTCGTCAACGTCCTGTCCGGCCGTACGGCGGAGATCGCGGCGCCCCTGGCCGCCCACCAGGACGTCAACGCGATCGACCTCGCGGGCGCGGACGACGTACTCGCCAAGGAGCTGGAGATCGCGGCGGCGGACAACCTGAAGCGGGTCGTCCGTCCACAGCCTGTGGATTATTCCGCGACGCCCGGCATCGAGCGCCTCACGGCCTTCCTGGAGACGAAGACCGTCTGGCACCCGACCGGTTCCCTGGGCGCGTCCGGCTCGGCGTACTGAGCGCCGGGCACCACAAGACCGGAGAGCCGCGCCTCCTCCCCGTCCGGGGGCGGCGCGGCTCTCTGCTCCTTGAGCGGCCGTCGGCCGTGGCCGTCAGCGCAGCCCCGCAACCGCCTGGCCGAGAAGCGGGATGCTGCCGATCGACGAGGCCTGCGCGACCGGGCCGGTCAGCGCCTGGGAGGCGAGGGGCTTGAAGTCGGCGAGCTGGGTGCCGACTCCGTTGTCGAGCGGGTCGACTCCCGTGCCCGCGAGCGGGTTGGGCTTGAGGCCGGCGACCGGTCCGGTGACGTACCCGACCGTGCCGGTGAGCGCCCCGAGCCCCGCCTGCGGGTCGATGTTGCCGAGCGAGGTGGGCCGGCTGCGCATGACGTCGACGGCGGGCGCGGTGTCCGCGGCGGCCGTGGCCGCGCCCGCCCCCAGTGCCGCGCCCGCGGTCGCGAGGGCGACCAGAGCGCGCTGGGCGGTCGGGTGGTGGAGGGAGAGGTGTCGTGCCATGACTGCTGCCACCTTCTACTGCTGAGGGTAATCGGGTCGACACGAAGGGTAGTTGAGGTGTGATGTGTGCTCCAACGGCGACCCGCTGGGTCGGCAGCGGCCGCGTGATGCCTCACACTGGACTCTCGTGAGTTCCCATCCCGCGATACCGACCCGAGTCGTGCTGCTGTCCGGCCCGTCCGGCTCCGGAAAGTCCCTCCTCGCCGCCCGCTCCGGCCTGCCCGTGCTGCGGCTCGACGACTTCTACAAAGAGGGCACGGACCCGACGCTGCCGCACGTGGAAGGCAGTACGGACATCGACTGGGACCATCCGCTGTCGTGGGACGCGGCCACCGCGGTCGACGCGATCACCGAGCTGTGCCGTACGGGACGTACGACCATTCCCGTGTACGACATCTCGCTGAGCGCCCGTACCGGCACGGAGACCCTGCACATCGAGCGCGCCCCGCTGTTCATCGCGGAGGGCATCTTCGCCGCCGAGATCGTCGAGCGCTGCCGGGAGCTGGGAGTGCTGGCCGACGCGTTGTGCCTGACCCGCGGCCCGGTGACCACGTTCCGCCGGCGCTTTCTGCGGGACCTCAAGGAGGGCCGCAAGTCGGTGGCGTTCCTGCTCCGCCGGGGCTGGCGCCTGATGCGAGCCGAGCGTTCCATCGTGGCCCGCCAGACGGAACTGGGCGCGTACGCCTGCGACAAGGACGAGGCGCTGGACAGGCTGGCCTCGGCCGCCGCCGGCCGTTGCGCGAAAGCGGCGGCGTAGCCCCGCACACGAAAAAGCGGGACTGGACGGACCCCCCGGCCCTCCAGTCCCGCATTTCTTTGTGCTCCCCCGTGGTCCCCCGTGACCCCGTTGGTTCCCCCCGGAACCGCATCCCCCGTGACGTGCTCTGTCCGACGCCTCCCCCCGGAGTGACGGACAGCCCCCGTACTTCCCCCCGTTGCCCTCGGGCGGCCTGTCAGGCGACAAGCTCCCCGAAGGACTCCTCCTCGTCACGGCCGAAGCTGAGGACCTCGTCCTCGCGCAGCCGGCGGAGCGACCGCCAGATGCTGGACTTCACCGTGCCGACACTGATGTCGAGGATCTCCGCGATCTCCGGGTCGGTGCGGCCCTCGTAGTAGCGAAGGACCAGCATCGTGCGCTGGAGTTCGGGCAGCCGGGCGAGCGCCTGCCACAGCACGGCGCGCAGCTCGGTGCCGCGCATCGCGTCCGTGTCACCGACGGTCTCCGGCAGTTCCTCGGTCGGGTACTCGTTCAGCTTGCGGCGGCGCCACGCGCTGATGTGCAGATTGGTCATCGTGCGGCGGAGGTAACCCCCGACCGCGGCCTTGTCGCTGATCCGGTCCCAGGCCTTGTACGTCGAGAACAGTGCGCTCTGCAGCAGGTCCTCGGCCTCGAAGCGGTCACCGGTCAGGTGGTAGGCGGTTGCGTACAGGGAGGCGCGGCGCTCCTCGACGTAGGCGGTGAACTCCGCCTCCGACGCCGAACGACGCTCCCCCGTGCCCTCCCCGTACGCGGCTCCCCCGTTACCGCTTCCCCCCGTGAACGCGTCAACCACCGTCATGTACGCGGTGTGCTGACGCCCGGTGCCGCGAGCGCACCCCCGCCCGCTCACGGCACCGGACTTCTCGGTGTTCCGGGCTACGTCGTGCAGACGCGTGACAACTGCAACTGCGCTAGTGCTGGTGCTGTGCAGCGTGTTCATCTCGCGCCCCCCGTCGTGGAGTCCCGGTTTCCCTGTCGTGCTGTCCTGCTGCCCTGCGGTCCTGCCTTGTGACGAAAAGCTTGCCCGGGGGACTTCATGGACGTGTCCGCCGACTGTCACAGACCTGTCACAGGGGCTGTAGCCAGGCGGACCACAGGCCGATCACAGAGAAGAGCCGTACGACTACGCAGATGACCACTCGGCGGCCCCGACAGGTCTCGCTTCTGTGCGGGGAATGGGTGGGAGCGCTCCAACGGTCGAAACACCGCCATGACATGGGCCAGAATGACGTCGTGCCTTCCCTGTTGCTGATCGAGGACGACGACGCCATCCGTACGGCCCTGGAGCTCTCTTTGACGCGCCAGGGACACCGGGTGGCCACCGCTGCCACCGGTGAGGACGGTCTGAAGCTGCTGCGCGAGCAGCGGCCGGATCTCATCGTGCTGGATGTGATGCTGCCCGGCATCGACGGTTTCGAGGTGTGCCGTCGTATCCGGCGCACGGACCAGCTGCCGATCATTCTGCTGACCGCGCGCAGCGACGACATCGACGTGGTGGTCGGGCTGGAGTCCGGCGCCGACGACTATGTCGTGAAGCCCGTGCAGGGGCGCGTGCTCGACGCCCGGATCCGGGCGGTGCTGCGCCGCGGTGAGCGGGAGGCCAACGACTCGGCGTCGTTCGGCTCCCTCGTCATCGACCGTGCCGCGATGACGGTCACGAAGAACGGCGAGGACCTGCAGCTGACGCCGACCGAGCTGCGGTTGCTGCTGGAGCTGAGCCGCCGGCCCGGACAGGCCCTGTCCCGGCAGCAGTTGCTGCGTCTGGTGTGGGAGCACGACTACCTCGGTGACTCGCGGCTGGTCGACGCGTGTGTGCAGCGGCTTCGCGCGAAGGTCGAGGACGTGCCGTCCTCCCCCACCCTGATCCGCACCGTGCGTGGCGTCGGCTACCGGCTGGACAATCCTCAGTGACCAAACCGCAGGACAAGCTCCGCGGCTGGGCCGCGGCGCGCAAGGCCATACTGTCGGGACTGCGGTTCACCAGCCTGCGGCTGCGCCTGGTCGTGGTGTTCGGTCTGGTGGCGCTCACCGCCGCCGTGTCGGCGTCGGGCATCGCGTACTGGCTCAACCGGGAGGCCGTGCTCACCCGCGCCCAGGACGCCGTACTGCGCGACTTCCAGCAGGAGATGCGCAACCACGCGAGCATGCTGCCCGAGCACCCCGCGCAGGAGGAACTGCGGCGCACGGCAGGGCAGATGGCCAACAGCAGCCAGCGCTTCAGTGTGCTCCTGGTCGCCGAGGACCGCGACGGCGGGAAGATCTCCGGGAACTCCGCGCTGGACACCTTCACGCTGGAGGACGTACCCAAGTCCCTCCAGAAGGCGGTGAACAGAAAGCAGGAGCTGTCCTCCAACAACAAGTACGCCTACCACCTGTACTGGCAGCGGATCACCGACGACGGCAAGCCGTACCTGGTGGGCGGCGCGAAGGTGATCGGCGGCACGACGACGGGCTACATGCTCAAGTCCCTTGAGCCGGAGGCGAAGGACCTCAACTCCCTTGCCTGGTCGCTGGGTATCGCCACGGGGCTGGCCCTGATCGGCTCGGCTCTGCTCGCACAGGCCGCCGCGACCACGGTCCTCAAGCCGGTGCACCGGCTGGGCATCGCGGCCCGCCGCCTCGGCGAGGGCAAGCTCGACACCCGGCTGCGCGTGTCGGGCACCGACGAACTCGCGGACCTCTCCCGTACGTTCAACCACACGGCGGAGGCCCTCGAAAAACGCGTGGCCGACATGAGCTCGCGCGACGAGGCGTCCCGCCGCTTCGTGGCGGACATGTCCCATGAACTCCGTACGCCGCTCACCGCGATCACCGCCGTGACGGAGATCCTGGAAGAGGAACTGGACGCGGAGACGGGCAGCGTGGACCCGATGATCGAGCCGGCCGTACGGCTGGTGGTCAGCGAGACGCGCCGCCTCAACGACCTCGTCGAGAACCTGATGGAGGTCACCCGTTTCGACGCGGGCACCGCCCGCCTGGTCCTCGACGACGTGGACATCGCCGACCAGATCACCTCGTGCATCGACGCGCGCGCCTGGCTGGACGCGGTGGAACTGAACGCCGAGCGCGGCCGGATGGCCCGCCTCGACCCGCGGCGCCTCGACGTCATCCTGGCGAACCTGATCGGCAACGCGCTCAAGCACGGCGGCTCGCCGGTCCGGGTCACAGTCCGCGAAGAGGGCGACGACCTGCTGATCGAGGTCCAGGACCACGGGCCCGGCATCCCCGAGGACGTCCTCCCGCACGTCTTCGACCGCTTCTACAAGGCGAGCGCGAGCCGCCCCCGCTCCGAGGGCAGCGGCCTCGGTCTCTCCATCGCGCTGGAGAACGCGCACATCCACGGTGGCGAGATCACGGCGGCGAACGTGCCCAAGGGCGGCGCCGTCTTCACGCTCCGGCTCCCGCAGGACGCCTCGGAGCTGCTCGCGGACGAGGAGCGCAACGGGAGCGCCAACGGCACGGAGGGCAACGCCAGATGACCGTACGACGAGGGGTACTGCTCGGGCTGGCCCTGCCCGTCCTGGCCGGCGTCCTCACCGGCTGCGGGATCCGGGCGACGCAGGTGCCCACGGACTTCGGTCCCGCGCCCTCCCTGGTCCCCTGCGCCCTGTCCGGCGCGGACATCTCGACACAGAGCTCGCGGGGCGTCCCGGTCCAGGTCTTCATGCTCTGTTCCTCGACGCTGGTGACGGTCGACCGCTCCGTCCGTATCCCCGACGGTACGGCGGAGGCGGAGCGGCGTGTCCTCGTCGCGCAGGGGCTGCTCGACGAGCTGGCCGAGGCGCCGTCCGCCGTCGAGCAGCAGGCCGGGTACACCACCGCCGTGCGCGGCGGCATGACGGTGAGCGGGCCCCGGGGCAAGGACCCCGACGACACGCTCCGGCTGAGCACCGCGCCCGAGAACCTCACGCCTTCGGCCCTCGCGCAGATCGTCTGCACCTTCTCCGACTCCGCCGCCGCGCAGGACGACGGTTCGGTGCTCCTCGGCGGCCCCGGCGCCACCGCGCTCCGCCGCTACGACTGCACCCCCGAGGTCCGCTCCTCCCCCGCGGCCAAGCCCCCACCCTCCACAGAGGACAACACCTCCTGACGACCCCGGGGTGGGTGGGCAAACCCCTCTCACCCCTTGCTTGAACACTCACCCGGGGTGGGTGCCGGCCGGGGGTGGGCCACGCAGCCCGGCGTTAACGTGGCGCCGCTGCGCCCACCCGTGCCGCCCCTGGCGGCACGATTGCCCCCAGTAACGAGGCCCACAGTCGCGTACGCACGGACCCGGCCCGCAGCGCACCGCACCGCAAAGGCGCCCCCGCCAGAGAAAGGCACACGAGCAACGCGGAACCGATCCCGCCGACCCCCGCGTCTTGGGGGGCGTGCAGCGTCAAGGCTCAGACGGCGGCAGCGCCGTGATCCGCGTCCGTGTGGCAGGAGGTGTCCTCCTCGTCGCACACCTCGCGCTCGTCGCCTGGCTCACACTGCGTCCCCTGGACGTCCCCTGGGTGAGTGCCCCGAACCTGCACCCGTTCGCCGGCATCAGAGCCGATCTCGCACTCACCCCCCAGGACGCGGCCCGCCGCATCGGTGCGGGCCTCGGCCTCCTCGCCCCCCTCGGCGTCCTGCTCCCCATGGCGGGCGGCAAGCTCACCGTCTCCCCGCTCGGCTCCCTGATCCGTACGATCACCGCGGGCGCCCTGCTCTCGATGGGCATCGAGCTCCTGCAGACCGGCGTCCCCGGACAGGTCGTGGACGTCGACTCGGTCCTGCTGAACACGGTCGGCGTCGCGCTGGCCCACCTCGCGATCGTGCCCGCCGCCCGCGCCCGGCTCCGCCGCCGGGCCAGGACGCGCCGTCGCACGCCCCTCCCCCGGGAGGAAGCCACTCAGGGTCGGACCCCGACGATTCCCAGGGTCGGGATCGCACCGTAGAGCGACGCTTCGCCCGCTTCGTCTCCGTAACGTTGTAGACATCGAGGCCGCGGAATCCCGGCCGAGAACCGACCTCTACAACCGACTCACGGTTCACGAAGGAGCCACCATGACCGCCATTGCCCGCCCCACCAACGGCCGGATGATCGGCGGAGTGTGCGCAGCGCTGGCACGGCGCTTCGGCACCTCCGCGACCACGATGCGCGTGATCTTCGTACTGTCCTGCCTGCTCCCGGGCCCGCAGTTCCTGCTCTACATCGCGCTGTGGTTCCTGTTCCCGTCCGAGGACAAGGCCCGCACGGCCTGGTAACCGCCACTCCGCACCGCAGCGACAACGCCGGTGGGGGGCACCCTGGTTCGGGTGCGCCC
>NZ_JBMNDS010000087.1:14145-17828 GCF_052543295.1 Streptomyces sp. SAS_270 | reverse complement strand
CCGATCTCACCCGAACCAGGGTGCGCCCCACCGGCGTACGTACGAGCAGAGCGGAAGGACCCGGCTCAGCCGAGCGGCAGCCCGTTCAGCGGCAGCCCGTGCGTGGGCAGCCCGCTGTTGGCCAGCGGCAGCCCGCCGAGCAGCCCCGCCACCGGCGCGGTCGGCCCGTCGGCGAGGATGCGCGCGGCGGCCGGCTGAGCCGCGGCCACACCCGCGCCCAGCGCGCTCTGGCCCTGGGCGAGCGCCTCGCCCGCGCCGGGCAGCGCCTTGGCGACGTTCTCCGCCGGCAGCGTCTGGGTGACGGTGCTCAGCGCCGAGGAGGCGTCCGGCACGGCGGGCGCGGCGTTCGCGGCACCCGCGCCCGCGGCGGCGAAGGCGGCACCGAGGGCGGCGACACCGAGGGTCTTGGCAGCAGACTGCTTCATTTTGAATGCGTCCTTGGGTCCGTGAGACGGGGAGGTGAGCGGTCCAAGACCGTAAACACGCAAACCCGCCCTCCGCAAACATCAAAAAGCGGCCGAGTCATGGAGGCCCGACCGCTTTCCGAAGCCTTCTCTCACCCACCACCCGGAGAATAACCGCAGGTGGAGAGCTTCTACCGGAACAGCCATTCGGCTTTCAGCTCGGCATAGCCGGGCTTGACCACGTCATTGATCATGGCCAGTCGTTCATCGAAAGGAATGAATGCTGACTTCATAGCATTGACCGAGAACCACTGGAGATCGTCGAGCGTATAGGCGAACGCCTCGACAAGATGCTCGAATTCCCGGCTCATGCTGGTACCCGACATAAGCCGGTTGTCCGTGTTCACGGTCGCCCTGAAATGCAGCTTCCGCAGCAGCCCGATCGGGTGCTCCGCGTACGAGGCGGCGGCGCCGGTCTGGAGGTTGGAGCTGGGGCACAGCTCCAACGGGATCCGCTTGTCGCGGACGTACGAGGCGAGCCGCCCGAGTTGCACCGAGCCGTCGTCGGCGACCTCGATGTCGTCGATGATGCGGACCCCGTGCCCGAGCCGGTCGGCGCCGCACCACTGGAGGGCCTGCCAGATGGACGGCAGCCCGAAGGCCTCGCCCGCGTGGATGGTGAAGTGGTTGTTCTCGCGCTTGAGGTACTCGAACGCGTCGAGGTGCCGGGTGGGCGGGAACCCGGCCTCGGCGCCCGCGATGTCGAAGCCGACGACGCCGACATCCCGGTAGCGGTTGGCGAGTTCGGCGATCTCCAGCGCACGGGCGGCGTGCCGCATGGCGGTGAGCAGCGCACCGACGCGGATGCGGTGACCGTTCTCCCTCGCCCGCCGCTCCCCTTCCCTGAAGCCCTCGTTGACGGCCTCGACGACCTCTTCGAGGGTGAGCCCGGCCTCCAGGTGCTGTTCGGGCGCGTAGCGCACCTCGGCGTAGACGACGCCGTCCTCGGCGAGGTCCTCGGCGCACTCGGCGGCCACCCGGACGAGCGCCTCGCGGGTCTGCATGACGGCACAGGTGTGCGCGAAGGTCTCCAAGTACCGTTCCAGGGAACCGGAGTCGGCGGCCTCGCGGAACCACAGACCGAGCTTGTCGGCGTCGGTCTCGGGGAGACCCTCGTAGCCCGTCGCACGGGCGAGTTCGACGATCGTGCCGGGGCGCAGGCCCCCGTCGAGGTGATCGTGCAGCAGGACCTTGGGCGCCCGGCGGATCTGTTCCGAGCTCGGGATGTTCTGGATCTGGCTCGTCATTTCCGCACTCTAACGCCTACGCGCGTAGAGCTCCGGTAACGCCGATCCGTCGATACGCAAAGGTGACCCTGCGGACGGGTGGCGTACACCGACGCTTCTGACACTGTTCTGTCATGGCACAGCAAGCGACGCCGGTTCGCAGGGCCCGGCTGGGGAGGGCGCTCGGCCCGGAACCGACGGCGGTGAGCGGAGTGGTGCTGCTGCTCCCGGCCGGCGAGGAGGTCTCGGCCCGTAAGCCGTCCCCCATGGCGGCGACCGCCTCCGTACGGGCGCTGGGGCGCCGTCTGGTGCGGGCGGGACGGACGGAAGGCCTGGTCACCCACGTGGTGCACTACCGGTTTCGGGGCTGGAACGGCAGCGAGGCGCATCTCGCCCGCGACGCCTCCTGGGCCGCCGACGAGGTCGTACGCCGCTACGGTGACGTCCCCGTCTGCCTCGCCGGGATGGACATGGGCGGCCGCGCGGCACTGCACGCGGGCGGCCACGAGGCCGTCAACTCCGTGCTGGCGCTCGCCCCCTGGCTGCCCGAGGAGGACGTGGCGGCGCCACCCGAACCGGTGAAGCAACTGGCCGGACGGCGCGTGCTGATCGTGCACGGCACCAACGACGCACGCAGCGACCCCGAGTTGTCGTTCCGTCTCGCGGCGCGCGCGAAGAAGGCCAACCGCGACATCTGCCGCTTCGAGGTGCACTCCGACGGACACGCGCTGTCCCAGCACCGGGGCGAAGTCCTGTCGCTGGCCGAGGACTTCGTACTGGGTACGCTGTTCGGCCGGGCCTTCTCCCGCCCGGTGGAGGACGCGCTCGCGGCGCCGCCACCGCTGGGACTGCGGATGCCGCTGGCCGCGGGGTTCGGGCAGTCGCTGCGGCGCTGACGGAAGTCGACCGGGCGCCGGTCCGACGTCGGTCAGGCATCAGTCGGGAAGCAGATGGCCCCGTCGTGACAGCAGGAACTTCTTGAAGGCGGCGACCGGCGGGGTGTCCTGGTGGCCGTCGAGCCAGGCGACGCCGATCTCGCGCGCCGCGCGCGGTGCCGTGACCGTCAGCTCGACAACTCCCGGGCGGGGTACGGCCGGTGGCGGCAGGAGGGCGACTCCGAGCCCGGCCGCGACCAGGCCTCGTAGCGTCTCGGCCTCCTCCCCCTCGAAGGCGATGCGCGGCTTGAAGCCCGCCTCCTTGCAGAGGTCGTCGGTGATACGGCGCATGCCGTAGCCGGGTTCGAGGGTCACGAACGTCTCGTCGGCCGCCTCGGCGAGCCGGACGCGCCTGCGCGAGGCGAGTCGGTGGTCGACGGGGACCACGAGTCGGAGCTTCTGTTCGTCGAGGCGGCGGGCCATCAGGTCGGGCGCGTCCGGCACCGGCGAGGTGAGACACAGGTCCAGCTCACCCGAGCGCAGCCCCTCCAGCATCGCCTCGCCGTAGTTCTGGACGAGGCTGAAGCGGACCCGGGGGTGGTCGACGCGGAAGGCACGGATGAGCCCAGGGACCGTTTCGGAACCCATGGTGTGCAGGAAGCCGAAGGCGACCTTGCCGGTGGCCGGGTCGGCGTCCGCGCGCACCTCGTCGGCCGCCCGCTCGATCTCGGCCAGCGCCCGCTCCACCGAGGTGAGAAACGTCCGCCCGGCCGCCGTCAACGCGACCGTGCGGCCGCGGCGGGCGAACAGGTCGACGCCCAGGTCCTGTTCGAGCCGGACCATCGCGCGCGACAGCGTCGACTGCGGCACCTGCATCTCCTGCGCGGCCCGGGTGACGTGCTCGGTGCGGGCGACTCCGGCGAAGTACGCGAGCCGCGGCGCGAGCAGCCTCGACATGTGCGCGCTGTCTTCTGTGTCACTGGACGGTGACAGACGACTCTCTGACCTCTGCTGATGCACCATGGGAACGATTATGACGATTCCATGCATTGGACGGATGAAGGGTGGCTGTTTAGGTTCGAGACATGCCTTCCGCCAGTACCGGGGGGGCCCCCCTC
>NZ_JBMNDS010000087.1:0-14135 GCF_052543295.1 Streptomyces sp. SAS_270 | reverse complement strand
GGCGTCCACGACGGTGGACGCCCCCACCGCCGCCGTTCCCGCCGCCGCCTCCGTCGCCTCCATCGACCTCGACTCCCGTATGGCCCCCGGCGGGCCCGGCTATCGGCGGATGAGCTTCGCGCTCTTCCTCGCCGGGGTCACGACCTTCGCGCTCCTCTACTCCACGCAGGCCCTGCTGCCGCTCGTCTCCTCCGACTTCGGGGTGAGCGCGAGCCGGGCGAGCTGGACGGTGTCCGCGGCGACGGGCGCGCTGGCGCTGTTCGTCCTGCCGATGAGTGCCCTTTCGGAGCGGTTCGGGCGGCGTACGGTGATGACGGCGTCGCTGGCGATCGCCGTGACGGTCGGGATGCTGGTCCCCTTCGCCCCCTCCATCGGCGCGCTCATCGCGCTGCGGGCCGTCCAGGGTGCGGCGCTCGCCGGGCTTCCCGCCTCGGCCACGGCGTACCTCGCGGAGGAAGTGCGGCCCAAGGCGCTGATCACCGCGATCGGGCTGTTCGTCGCGGGCAACAGCGTCGGCGGGATGAGCGGACGGGTCATCACCGGGTGGGTCGCGCAGGAGTGGGGCTGGCGGGTCGCCGTCGGCGTGATCGGGATCGTCGCGGTCGGCTGCGCGATCGCCTTCCGGCTGCTGCTGCCCGCGCCGCGGCACTTCGTGGCGGGGTCGCTGCGGCCGCGGGTGCTGGCCCGTACCGTCCGTGACCACCTCGCGAACCCCCTGCTGCGCCGGCTGTACGCGATCGGTGCGCTGTTCATGATGGTGTTCGGCGGGGTCTACACGGTGATCGGGTACCGGCTGACCGAGGCGCCGTTCTCCTTGCCGCAGGGCATCGTCGGGTCGATCTTCCTGGTGTACCTGGTCGGTACGGTCTCGGCGTCCACGGCCGGGAAGCTGGTGGGCCGGCTCGGGCGGCGCGGGGCGCTCTACCTCGCGGGCGGCACCACGGCCTCGGGGCTGCTGCTGTCGCTGGCCGACTCGCTGGTCGTCGTGCTGCTCGGGCTGGTGCTGATCACCGCCGGGTTCTTCGCGGGGCACGCGGTCGCGTCGTCGTCCGTGAGCCATACGGCGAAGCGGGGACGGGCGCAGGCTTCGGCGCTGTACCAGTCGGCGTACTACGTCGGGTCCAGCGCGGGCAGCACGCTGGGCGCGGTCGCGTTCCACTCGGGTGGGTGGGGCGGGACGGTGGGGCTTGGGTTGCTGGCGGTGCTCGGGGTCGTGGGTATCACGGTGGCGGGGTCGCATGCGGCACGGCGGTCGTCGCCGGCCGGCGTGGGCGCCTGAGGCCGGGGCGCCTGCGGGCAATCGTGCCGCCAAGGGCGGCTGACCACCCAGCAGCGGGGGCACGCGTGACGCCGGGGGCTGGCAAAGCTTCGTCACTGCGGGCAATCGTGCCGCCAGGGGCGGCACGGGTGGGCGCAGCGGCACCCCGTAAACGCCGGGCTGCGTGACCCACCCCTGCCCAGGACCCGCGCCGGGTAACCGAGCAAAGCCAGGGGGCACCCGGGGATTGCCCACCCACCCACCCAGGTACCCGGGGTTTGCCCGCCCACCCCCGGTGAGCTGGGGGTTTTCGTGGTTGGGGGGCCATTGTCAGTGGGCTGCGGTAGCTTCCGGGGTGTCGGCACAACGGTGCGTCGGCACGACGGAGACAGCCACAGGGGTGGGTTGGCCATGAGCGACGGTACGGCGACGAGCACGGACCTCGACGTCCGGCTGGAGAAGCACCGGGTCGAGCTGACGGGGTACTGCTACCGGATGCTGGGCTCCTCCTTCGAGGCCGAGGACGCCGTGCAGGACACGATGGTCCGCGCCTGGCGCAGCTACGACAAGTTCGAGGGCCGCTCCTCGATGCGGTCCTGGCTGTACCGGATCGCGACGAACGTATGCCTGGACATGCTGAACGCGGGAAACAAGAGGGCCCGGCCCATGGATCTGACAGCACCCTCGCCGCTGGCCCAGGCGGCGCTCACCCCTCGCGCGGACAACACCTGGCTGGAGCCGATGCCCGACGCCCGGGTCCTGCCGACGGTCAGCGACCCGGCCGAGGCCGCGGTGGCCAAGGAGTCGGTGCGGCTCGCGTTCATGGCCGCCCTGCAGCAACTGCCGCCCAAGCAGCGGGCCGTGCTCATCCTGCGCGAGGTGCTGGCGTGGAAGGCCGCCGAGGTCGCCGAGCTCCTCGGTACCACCGTCGCCTCGGTCAACAGCGCGCTCCAGCGGGCCCGCGCGACCCTCGCCGAGAGCGACGCCACGGGTGCGGAGGCGGCCACCTCCGACCCGCTCGACGAGGAGCAGCAGAAGCTTCTGGAGCGCTATGTCGCGGCGTTCGAGGGGTACGACATGACGGCGCTGACCGCGCTCCTCCACGAGGACGCGATCATGACGATGCCGCCGTTCGACCTGTGGCTGCGCGGCACGGACGACATCACCGGCTTCATGACGACGCTGGGCGCACCCTGCGAGGGCTCGCGTCTGGTCCCGGTCGAGGTCAACGGACTGCCGGGCTTCGCGCAGTACAAGCCGGACCCGGAGTCGGGTGGCTATGTGCCGTGGGCCGTGCAGGTGCTGGAGATCTCAAAGGGGCGGATCACCGGGTTCCACTGCTTCCTGGACACCGCCCGCTGGTTCCCGCTCTTCGGGCTGCCCCTCAGCCTCGAAGCGGAGGCCGACCAGGTCGAGTAGGGCGCGCAGGGCCGGGTCGGGTCCCCGCAGCCGTATCCGGCCCCCGGCCCGCCGGGCGGCGAGCTCCAGTCTGGCCAGTACGTCGACGGCGGCCAGGCCCGGCGGCCCGATGTCCGCGACATCGCAGACCACGACCCCGTCCCCGGTGGCCTCCAGCAGTGCGCGCACGTCGTCGCAGAGCCGGGGTACGTCGTCCCGGTGGACGGGTCCCGGCAGGGCGAGTACGGCAGGTGTCGTGGCATCCACGCTCGGTAGACCAGCCGGGGGCGCGGAACTCATCGGCGGACGGTGCGTCACCGGCTCCGGCATGCCGAACGGGACCGGCGGAGGTCCACCGGTCCCGTCCAGACGCAAGGAGACAGCGCAGGTCAGGCGATTCGCTCCAGGACCACCGGGGCGGCCTTGAAGTCCGTGCCCGCGGCCGCGATGTCGTACGAGCCCTCGACGGACTGAAGGGCGTACTCGAAGCGCTCCGGGGTGTCCGTGTGCAGGGTCAGCAGGGGCTGGCCCGCGGTGACCGTGTCGCCGGGCTTGGCGTGGAGTTCGACGCCCGCGGCGGCCTGCACCGGGTCCTCCTTGCGGGCGCGTCCGGCGCCCAGGCGCCAGGCGGCGATGCCGATGTCGTAGGCGTCGAGGCGGGTGAGGACACCGGAGGAGGGGGCCGTGACGACGTGCTGCTCGCGGGAGGTGGGCAGTTCGGCGTCCGGGTCGCCGCCCTGTGCGGCGATCATGCGGCGCCAGACGTCCATCGCGGAGCCGTCGGCCAGGGCCTTCGCCGGGTCGGCGCCCTTCACGCCCGCCGCGTCGAGCATCTCGCGCGCCAGGGCGATCGTCAGCTCGACGACGTCGGAGGGGCCGCCGCCCGCCAGGACCTCGACGGACTCGCGGACCTCCAGGGCGTTGCCCGCCGTGAGGCCGAGAGGGGTGGACATGTCGGTGAGGAGGGCTACCGTCTTCACGCCGTGGTCCGTGCCGAGGCCGACCATGGTGGAGGCCAGTTCGCGGGCGTCCTCGATGGTCTTCATGAAGGCGCCGGTGCCGACCTTCACGTCCAGGACCAGCGAGCCGGTGCCCTCGGCGATCTTCTTGGACATGATGGAGGAGGCGATGAGGGGGATCGCCTCGACCGTGCCGGTCACGTCGCGCAGGGCGTAGAGCTTCTTGTCGGCGGGGGCCAGGCCGTCGCCCGCCGCGCAGATCACCGCGCCCGTGGTGTCGAGGACGTGCAGCATCTCCTCGTTGGAGAGCAGCGCGCGCCAGCCGGGGATCGACTCCAGCTTGTCGAGGGTGCCGCCGGTGTGGCCGAGGCCGCGCCCGGACAGCTGCGGGACGGCAGCGCCGCAGGCCGCCACGAGCGGGGCCAGCGGCAGCGTGATCTTGTCGCCGACGCCGCCCGTGGAGTGCTTGTCGGCGGTCGGGCGGGACAGCGCGGAGAACTCCATGCGCTCGCCGGAGGCGATCATCGCGGCGGTCCAGCGGGCGATCTCGCGGCGGTTCATGCCGTTGAGCAGGATCGCCATGTTGAGGGCGGCCATCTGGTAGTCCGCGACCTCGCCGCGGGTGTACGCGTCGATGACCCAGTCGATCTGCTCGTCGCTGAACTCACCGCGGTCGCGCTTGGTGCGGATGACGGAGACTGCGTCCATGGCCATGGCTTTCCTTCCGAAGACTTCGAAAATCCGCGGCCCCTCCCGATCGGTCGTCCATCGTCCGATCGTCGGGAGGGGCCGCACAGGCGTTACTTGGTGAGGTACTCCGGCCCGAAGGCCTGCGGCAGCATCTCGGAGAGCGGCAGGATTCCGGCCGGGGTCTCCAGGATCAGTTCGGGCCCGCCGAACTCGTAGAGCAGCTGTCGGCAGCGCCCGCACGGCACGAGGATCTCGCCCCGCCCGTCGACGCAGGTGAAGTGCGTCAGGCGGCCGCCGCCGGTGTTCTGCAACTGCGAGACCAGTCCGCACTCGGCGCACAGTCCGAGCCCGTACGAGGCGTTCTCGACGTTGCAGCCGGTGATGACGCGGCCGTCGTCGACGCGCGCCGCGACTCCGACGGGGTAGCGCGAGTACGGGGCGTACGCACGGGACATGGCGTCCCGCGCGGCGGCGCGCAGGGCCTCCCAGTCGACGGTCACGGAGCCCTCGTCGGCGGAGGTCACTTGCCCTGTCCCTTGCGATAGGGCAGGCCGTCGGCCTTCGGCATCCGCAGGCGCTGCGCGGAGAGCGAGAGGACCAGCAGGGTGATGACGTACGGCGTGGCGGTGACGATCTGGCTGGGGACCTCGTCCGTCAGGGCGTACCAGAGGAAGACGAGCACGCCGATCACGAGAGCGATCACGGCGGGCACCAGCTTCTTCTGGATCAGCAGCCAGATCGCGCCGATGACCAGCAGGAGAGCGCCGAGCAGCAGCAGCGCGTGGACGTTTTCCGAGCCGCCGCGCAGGTGGAGGCTGTCGGTGTAGCCGAACAGGCCCGCACCGAGGGCGAGTCCGCCCGGCATCCAGTTGCCGAAGATCATCGCGGCGAGACCGATGTAACCGCGGCCGCTGGTCTGGCCCTCCAGGTAGAAGGGGTTGGCGACGATGGAGAGGAAGACTCCGCCGAGGCCGGCCAGACCGCCGGAGATGATGACGGCGAGGTACTTGTACTTGTAGACATTGACGCCGAGGGACTCGGCGGCGACCGGGTTCTCACCGCAGGAACGCAGGCGCAGACCGAAAGAGGTGCGCCACAGGATCCACCAGCTGGCGGGAACCAGCGCGATGGCGATCAGGGTCAGCCAGGACACGTTGGTGACGAGACCGCCGAGCAGGCCGGCGATGTCCGAGATGAAGAACCAGCCCTTCTCGTTGAGGGTGCTGAGTCCGTGCGAGAGCCCTGGCACGGTGAAGTCGCCGAGTGAGTCGACCGGCGGGGACTGCTTCGCCGAGCCGCCCTCCTTGCCCTCGAAGGCGAGCGGGGCGAGGTAGCGGGTGGCGCCGAGCGCCAGGATGTTGATGGCCACACCGGAGACGATGTGGTTGACGTTGAAGGTGATCGTGACGATCGCGTGCAGCAGGCCACCGATGCAGCCGCCGATGATGCCGATGACGACACCGGTCCACGGGCCCCACTGGTAGCCGGCCCAGGCGCCGAACCAGGTGCCGAGGATCATCATGCCTTCGAGGCCGATGTTGACGACGCCCGCGCGCTCGGCCCACAGACCGCCGAGACCGGCCAGGCCGATCGGGACGGCCAGTTCGAGAGCGGTGGACATCTGGCTGACGTTGGTGATGCCGTCGGCGCCGGTGATGATGCGGACGATCGAGGTCAGCGCCAGGGCGCCCGCGATGACCAGCAGAAGGGCGGGCAGCGACATTCGTCGACCGCTGGGCGCCGCGGGCTGCAGCGTGGGCTGGTTGACGTCGGTTGCGGTGGTCATCGGCCCGCCACCTCCTTCTTGGTGTTGTTGTCAGAGGAGGCGCCGAGGACGTTGCCCGCGGCGAGCTCCGCGCCGACGCGGCGCTGCTGGCGACGGAGACCCCACTCGCGTACGCCCTCGTACGAGACGACGACCGCGATCACGATCAGGCCCTGCATGATGACCGCGATCTCTTTGTCGTAGCCGTGGAAGTCGAGTTCGGGCGAGGCCTTGTCGAGCCAGGCCCAGAGCAGGGACGCGAAGGCGATGCCCGTCGGGCTGTTGCGGCCCAGCAGGGCGATGCCGATGCCGATGAAACCGATGCCGGTCGGGAAGTTCAGGCTGTAGGTGTGCGAGTCACCGAGCAGGATCGGCAGGCCCGCGAGGCCCGCCAGGCCGCCGGAGAGCAGCATGGCGGTGAGCACCATGCGCTTGGGGTTCACACCACTGGCCGCGGCGGCGGACTCGGAGGCGCCCGAGGCGCGCAGGTCGAAACCGAAGCGGGTGCGGTTGAGGACGACCCAGTAGCCGATGCCGAGCAGGGCGGCGAGGATGACCAGGCCGTAGATCTCGCCGGCGTCGCCCATGTTGAAGCCGGGCACCCAGCCGGACTTCTTCATCCCGCCGGTGGTGTTGTTGTTGCCGGCCTTGACGCCGAAGACGTCGGGCAGCCACAGGTAGGCGATCACTGAGGTCGCGATCGCGTTGAGCATGATCGTCGCGACGACCTCGCTGACACCCCGGGTGACCTTGAGGACGCCCGCGATGCCGGCCCAGAACGCGCCCGTGAGGATCGCGGTCAGCATCAGCAGCGGGACCTGGAGCACCGCGGGCAGCGCGACGTGGGCGCCGACGACCGCGGCCATCATGGCGGCGAGCTGGTACTGCCCGTCCACGCCGATGTTGAACAGGTTCATGCGGAAGCCGACGGCCACCGCGAGGGCCGCGATGTAGTACAGGGTGGCCTGGTTGATGATCAGGACCTGGATGTCGGAGAACGTGGCCTGCTCGAACATGATCGAGTACGGCTCGAACGGGCTCTTCCCCGAGGCGAGCAGCACGACCGAGGTCAGCGCCACGGCCACGACGAGCGCGATGACCGGCCCGGCCACCGCGAGGAGCAGGCGCTCCTTGTCGAACTTCTTCATCAGCGGGCCTCGTCTTCCGGGGCGTCTGCCGGGGTCTCGGCGGGCTCTTCGAGCTCTGCCTGCTCGGCGAGCTCTTCGTTCTCCAGGTGCCCGGAGGCGGCGCCGGTCATGGCCGTGCCGAGCTCCTCCGGGGTGATGGTCGCCGGGTCGGCGTCCGCGACCAGCTTGCCGTTGTAGATCACCCGGAGGGTGTCGGACAGGCCGATCAGCTCGTCCAGGTCGGCGGAGATCAGCAGGACGGCCAGGCCCTCACGGCGGGCCGCACGGATGTGGTCCCAGATCGCGGCCTGCGCGCCGACGTCCACACCGCGGGTGGGGTGGGCGGCGATCAGGAAGCGCGGCTGGTGGCTCATCTCGCGGCCGACGATCAGCTTCTGCTGGTTGCCGCCGGAGAGGGAGGCCGCGGTGACGTCGATGCCGGGGGTACGGACGTCGTACTCCTCGACGATCCGGCGGGTGTCGGCCTGGGCGGCCTTCGGGGCCAGCCAGAAGCCCTTGGCGTTGGGCTTCTCGGTGACATGGCCGAGGATGCGGTTCTCCCAGAGGGGGACCTCCAGGAGCAGGCCGTGGCGGTGGCGGTCCTCCGGGATGTAGCCGATGCCCTCCTCACGGCGCTTGCGGGTGGGCAGCGAGGTGATGTCGTCGCCGAGGAAGCGGATGGTGCCCGAGTCCGCGGACTTGAGGCCGATCAGCGCGTCGATGAGCTCGGTCTGACCGTTGCCCTCGACACCGGCGATGCCCAGTACCTCGCCCGCGTGGATCGTGAACGAGATGTCGTCGAGGAGACGCCGTACGGAACCGCGCTTGACCTCGTCCATGAGCAAGCCGGCCGACGATTTGCCGGTCGACACCATGCCCGAGGCGTAGACCGTGAGGTCCTCGACCTCGATCACGGCCTTGTCGGTGACCGTCGACTCCGCGGTCTCCGGCGTCGGCAGTTCGCTGCCGACCATCAGCTCCGCGAGCTGGCGCGGGGTGGTCTCGGACGGTACGGCGGTGCCGACCGTGGTGCCGCGCCGGATCACCGTGATCTCGTCGGCGACCGAGAGGACCTCGCCCAGCTTGTGGGAGATGAAGATGACCGACAGGCCCTCGGACTTGAGCTCGCGGAGGTTCGCGAAGAGCGCGTTGACCTCCTGCGGGACGAGGACCGCGGTGGGCTCGTCGAGGATCAGGATCCTGGCGCCGCGGTAGAGGACCTTGAGGATCTCCACGCGCTGACGGTCGGCGACACCGAGTTCCTCGACGAGGACGTCGGGGCGCACGCCGAGGCCGTACCGCTTGGAGATGTCCAGGATCTGGCGGCGGGCCCGGCCGCCGATGCCGTACAGCTTCTCGCTGCCCAGGACGACGTTCTCCAGGACCGTGAGGTTGTCGGCGAGCATGAAGTGCTGGTGGACCATGCCGATGCCGCGCGCGATGGCGTCGGCGGGCGAGGAGAAGACGACCTGCTCGCCGTCGACGGCGATGGTGCCCTCGTCCGGCTTCTGCATGCCGTAGAGGATCTTCATCAGCGTGGACTTGCCCGCGCCGTTCTCACCGACGAGGGCGTGGACCGTGCCCTGGCGGACGCTGAGGTGGATGTCGTGGTTGGCCACGACGCCGGGAAATCGCTTCGTGATCCCGGCGAGTTCGACTGCGGTCACCTGACCGTTGACCGCGCCGGCCGGAGGGCTGCTGGACGCGTTGATGGCGCACTCTCCTGAGGGAAAGGGGGTCGTCTACGCGCGTAGCGCCCCTACGGCAACGAAAGGGGCGACGCGCCGCAAGAACGGGGTGCAGGGAGCAGACTCCCCGTACCCCGTTGAGCGGACGTAACCCCGCGGTTACTGGGCGGCTCCGGGGAAGGCCGGGCGGGAACTTCCCCGGGACCGCTTGCTGCTCCTGAGGTTCTGCTCGTCAGCTGGTCTTGACCTTGATCTCGCCGCTGATGATCTTCTCCTTGGCTGCCTTGACGGCGTCCTGGATCGCGGTGTTGCTCTGGTAGACCGGGTTGGAATCGGCCAGGCCGACCTCGCCGGACTTCAGGTCGCCCCGAACGATACCGCTCTCGGGCTTGCCGTCCTTGACCGACTTCGCGAGGTTGTAGACCGCCTTGGCGACATCCTTGGTCGCGGAGGTCAGGATCGAGTCCTTGTACTTCGCGAGGGCTTCCTGCTTGTACTGGTCGGAGTCGACACCGATCGCCCACACCTTGCCGGCGGACGCGGCCTCGATGACACCCTGACCGGAGAGACCGGCCGCCGCGTAGACGACGTCGGCCTTCTTCTCTATCTGGCCCTCGGCGGCCGTCTTGCCCTTGTCGGGGCTGGAGAAGCCACCCTCCTGCGCGGTCTGCGTCAGGTACTGCGAAAGCACCTTGACCTTGCCGCCGCTGGTGTCCTTGACACCCTGCTCGAAGCCCGCCTCGAACTTGTGGATGAGCGGGACGTCCACGCCGCCGACGAAACCGACCGTGTTCGTCTTGGTGGCCTTGGCGGCCGCGACACCGGCGAGGTAGGAGGCCTCCTGCTCGGAGAAGACCAGGTCGGCGACGTTCTTCGACTCGACCGTGGAGTCGTCGACGATGCCGAAGGTGGTGTTGGGGAACTTCGCCGCGGCCTCCTTGACGGCCGGGCCGTACGCGTAGCCGATGCCGATGACCGGGTTGTAGCCCTGCTTGGCCAGCGAGACCAGACGCTGCGTCTTGTCGGCGTCGGTCTCACCCTCGGTGGGCTCGACGTCGGCGGTCTTGTACTTGAACTCGCTCTTCGCCTGCTCCAGGCCCTTGAACGCGGCGTCGTTGAAGGACTGGTCGCCCTTGCCGCCGACGTCGTACGCGATGGCGAGGCCCTTGGCGCCGCCCTTCGACGCCGACGAGCTGCTGCTGTCGCTGGAGGTACCGCCACAGGCGGTGAGGGCGAGGGCGAGCGAGGCGGTCGCAGCGCCTGCGAGCGCGATGCGGGGAACCCGGCGCATGTGTTGTGCTCCTGTCGTACAAGCGCCTGGCGGAACGTCTTCGGCGCTGGCTTCGCCGCAGATTAACGCGCGTAGACCAACTAGAAAACCCCTTCTGTCCACCTTGTTATCCGGCTGTGCCCGACGCCAGCGGTCCGCCGGGCACAGCCTTGCCTACCGCAAAGGCCCGGTAGCGCTGGGTGACCTGCGCGGGGGACCCTCGACGGCCCGCGGGGAGCCATCGGAGAAGCCTCGGGAAACGTGGAAGCGGGCGGGCACCAGGGGTGCCCGCCCGCTTCCATGCGACTTGGGCGATTTTCGCCCGTTCGGCTGCTACGAGGTCTTGACCTTGATGGTGCCGGCGATGATGGCCGCCTTGGCCTTGGCGACCGCGTCGGTGAGCCCGGCGATCTCGGCCATCTTCGGGTTGCTGTCGGCCAGGCCGACGCCGTTCACCTTCAGGTCGAAGGTCTGCGTGCCCGTCAGCGGCTTGCCCTCGTGGACCGACTTGGCGAAGGAGTACACCGCACCGCCGACGTCCTTGAGCGCCGAGGTCAGGATGGAGGCCTTGTACGCGGCCAGCGCCTTCTGGTTGTACTGGTCGGAGTCGACGCCGATCGCCCAGACCTTGGCCTTGGAGGCGGCCTCGATCACGCCCTGACCGGAGAGACCGGCCGCCGCGTAGAGGACGTCCGCCTTCTTCTCGATCTGACCCTCGGCGGCGGCCTTGCCCTTGTCGGGGCTGGAGAAGCCACCCTCCGCGGCGGTCTGCGTCAGGTACTGCGAGATGACCTTGACCTTGCCACCGCTGGTGTCCTTGACGCCCTGCTCATAGCCCGCCTGGAACTTGTGGATCAGCGGAACGTCCACGCCGCCCACGAAGCCCACGACGTTCGACTTGGTGGCCTTGGCCGCCGCGACACCGGCGAGGTACGAGGACTCCTGCTCGGCGAAGACGAGCGAGGCCACGTTCTTGCCCTCGACCACGGAGTCGACGATGCCGAAGCTGGTCTTCGGGTACTTCTTGGCAGCGGCCTCCAGCGCGGGGCCGTAGGCGAACCCGATGCCCACGACAGGGTTGTAGCCCTGCTTGGCCAGCGAGACCAGGCGCTGCTCCTTGTCGGCGTCGGTCTCACCCTCGGTGGGTTCGATGTCGGCGGTCTTGTAGCCGAACTCCTTCTGCGCCTTCTCCAGGCCGGAGAAGGCGGCGTCGTTGAAGGACTGGTCGCCCTTGCCGCCGACGTCGTAGGCGATGGCGAGGCCCTTGCCGCCGGAGCCCTCGCTGCTGCTGCTGCCGCTGTCCTTGTCACTACTGGTGCCGCCGCAGGCTGTGGCGGCGAGTGCGAGCGACGCGACCCCCACCGCGACGCGGGTCAGGCTGGAAATTCGACGCATCGGAAGTTCCCCATTCTCCAAAGCCCCGCAGTGGGTGCTGAGTTCGGCGCACATTAACGCGCGTAGACCCCGCAGGGAACGGGGTTTCGCCTGGCCGTTATCCATTCGTGCCGATGGCCGGTTACGCCCTTGTGAACCATGGGATCGAATGGTGCTTTTGTGGATACAGCACCCACCACGCCCGTCACCCACCGTTTACGGTGGGTGAGGTCTGCGTGACGGGACGGACGCCTGCGGACGGCCGAAAAGGACTGTGGCCGCGGATGGTGGGCCGCGGGTCGTGGACGATTTCGGCACCACGCTACTGCCGAGGGGTGAGGGGCGCGACTGGACTCGCCCACCCGTGTCTGCGGCTTTTCAGGCTCCGGTGTCGAGCAGCGCCGCCGCCGTGAACATCTCCACGCCCACCGTGATCGCCGACTCGTCCGCGTCGAAGTCGCCCTGGTGCAGATCGCGGCCGCCGCGCTCGCCGGGCGTACGCACGCCGAGGCGGGCCATGGCGCCGGGCACGTGCTCCAGGTACCAGGAGAAGTCCTCGCCGCCGAGGCTCTGCTCGGTGTCCTCGATGGAGTGCGGGCCCCGGCGGGCGCTCATCGCGTCCCGCAGCAGATCGGTCACCACCGGGTCGTTGACGACCGGCGGGACGCCGCGGATGTAGTTGATCTCGGACTTGGCGCGGTAGAGGTTCGCGATCTCGTCGATGGCGGCGTGCACGAGGTCGGGGGCGTGCCGCCAGGCGTCGAGGTCGAGGCAGCGCACGGTCCCGGAGAGCTCGGCGTGCTGCGGGATCACATTGCACGCGTGCCCCGACTCGATCCGGCCCCAGGTGACCGCGAGCCCGCTGCGGGCGTCGACGCGGCGGGCGACCAGCGCGGGCACGTCCGTGACGACGCGGGCCGCGGCGGTGACGAGGTCGGTGGTGAGGTGGGGGCGCGCGGTGTGGCCGCCCGCGCCGTCCAGTGAGACTTCGAGCCGGTCGCACGCGGAGGTGATGGCGCCGTGCCGCAGTCCGATGCGCCCCGCGTCCACCTTCGGGTCGCAGTGCACGCCGACGATCCGGCCGACCCCCTCCAGGACGCCCGACTCGATGGCGTCCGGCGCGCCGCCGGGCAGCACCTCCTCGGCGGGCTGGAAGATCAGCCGAACGGGGCGCGGAAGTTGCCCGTTGCGGTGCAGCTCGGCGAGGACGAGCCCGGCGCCGAGGACGACCGTGGTGTGCACGTCGTGCCCGCAGGCGTGGGCGCGGTCGGGCACGGTGGAGCGATAGGCGCAGTCCGCCTTGGTGTCCGGGATGGGCAGCGCGTCGATGTCGGCGCGCAGCGCGAGCATGGGGCGTACGCCGTCCCAGTCGCCGATGTCACAGATGAGACCGGTTCCGATGGCGAGCACACGGGGCTTGAGGCCGGCCTGTTCCAGGCGCGTCTTGATCGCCGCGGTGGTGCGGAACTCCTGGTTGCCGAGCTCCGGGTGCATGTGCAAGTCGCGGCGGAACGCCACGAGTTCGGCGCGCAGTGCCTCGGGCAGCGCGCCGGGGAGCACCGCATCCCCGGGGAGGTCGGCCTCGGACTCTCGGGACATCAGTTGGTTCACCCTCTGAAGGGTAGGGCGACGGGACGGCCAACTGACCCACGATCAACAAAAGTTCAGCCCGTTAGGGGAAGAAAATCTGGCCGTACGACGCATAGCTATCGGTGGGGATGGGTAAACTCGCCCGGCTTTCCGGCCGGTTGGATCTTGGTCCCGCCGATCGGTGCTTCCGGTGACCGGACCTTGATCCCGCCGCCCGGCACCCCGGTGGCCGGACCCTGGTCCCGTCGAACGATTCGCGTTCCCAGGACTCCACGGTCCCACAGATCGCACGCCGGTTGCGGGCGCGCGCTCCGCGGTCGAGCGGCCCTCAAGAAGCGCCGCCCTCCATTGACGGCCGGAGCCGGCTCAGCAGGGCGTAGAGCGTGGCGCGGTCGTCGTCGTTCAGGGTGTCCAGGGCGCCGTGCGTGGCCTGCATCTCGGCGCGCACGCGGCGGATCGTCTCGCGGCCCTTGTCGGTCAGGACGACGTTCTTGACACGGCGGTCGGTGGCCGAGGGCTCGCGGTGGACCAGGTCCTGCTTCTCCAGGCGGTCCACGATGCCGGTGACGTTGGAGGCGTCGCAGACCAGGCGGTCGGCCAGGCCCCGCATGGGCAGCGGTCCGGCGACGACCAGCTGGGCGATGACCCTGGCCTGCATGCCGGTCATCCCGTGGCGTTCCGCCGACCCGACGAAGTCCCGCCATTGGGCGGTGCCGATCGCCGCCAGGAGTTCCAGGAGGTCGAGCTTGGCGGGAACGGCGACGGAGGCGGCGGCGTGCGGAGTGCTGGCGCTCATACGCAGGACTGTAACCCACGGTACTTGAGTACTTCAAACATTAACTTGACTACCTAAAGCTTTTGGGCCTACCTTCGGGGAGTTGCTTGAGGACTTCAAGCTTTCAGTACATGAAGCAAGACGAAGCAAGGCCCGGAGGCCCCTTCCCATGAGCTCCACCAGACCCACCGGGGTCTCTACCGATGCCGCGCCCGCCGCGCCTGCCGCGGGCGCGTCGGGC
>NZ_JBMNDS010000086.1:0-45076 GCF_052543295.1 Streptomyces sp. SAS_270 | reverse complement strand
CCCCCCCCCCCCCCCCCCCCCCCCCCCCCCCCCCCCCCCCCCCCCCCCCCCCCCCCCCCCCCCCCCCCTTCGCGACCACGAACGGCCGCCGAAGAGGACCGAAGAAGGGCCGAAGGATGCTGAACGGGGCCTGAGGGCGAACGGCTCAGAAGCCGGGGAAGACGCCCCGCAGTTCGTCCAGGCTGAGCGAGTCGCCGTCGAGGGCCACCCCGGCCGGCGTGTGCGCGGGCGCGTGGCGACCGGTCGTGAGCCGCAGCCACCACTCGGCCGGCGCGCGCAGCACGGCGTCGGGCCCGCTCGGCACCTCGTCGGCGAGCTGGACCGTGTCGTGCACGACCAGCCCGAAGGAGCGCTCCGGCTCGTGCGTCCGCACGGCGATACGCACCGCGCGCCCGCCCAGTACGTCGGCCTTGCCGAGGAAGCCGATGAGCATGCCGGCCTGGTCCAGAAGCAGTTCGACGGCCACGGGCGCCAGGGTGGCCGCGTGGTCGAACGCGACTTCCACGTCCCAGGTGTGGTGGGTGAACTCGCCGAGTCGCAGGCCCGCGACGGTGGCCACGTCCACGGGCACAGGCAGGAAGCCGAGGTCGACCCGCAGGTCCTTCCGCGCCTGCGCGTCAAGGCCCTCGTAGCGGCTGACCAGTGCCTCGTCGGCGGTCACGAAGGCTTCGGCCCGCTCAACGGGGGACATCGCGTCCCAGCGCGCCCACACGGACTTGTTGAAGTCCGCGCCCGGCGCACCGGTTCCGCCCAACGCGCCCTCCAGCGTGGCCAGGCCTATCTCGGCGCCGCTGCCCAGATGGCTGAGCACCTGCGAGACGTCCCAGTCCGCCGCTCCGGACGGTCGTCGCAGGTCAGCGGTGGCCAGGCCGTGCACCACGGCGGTGAGGTAGTCGTGCCCGCTGCGCAGGGCGTCGATCGTCCGGTCGGCACGTTCGGTCATGGTCGTCTCCAGAGAAGGGCGAGCAGGGTGTGTCGCACGATTCAACTCCCCGAGGATGTCCGCGGATTCCCCCAGCCGACCGGTGTTGCGTCGCCTCCTCACACGAAGGTCTGCCCGTCCCTCGTCCCGGCCGCGACCCACAAGGCGATCTGCGTGCGGGATCGCAGGCCGAGCTTGTCGCGGACCTTGTCGAGGTGGGTGGCGACCGTGCGGGTCGACAGGCCCAGGCGCTCCGCGATGTGACGGTTGGTCAGGCCTTCGGCTACGAGTTCGGCCACCATGAACTCCCGTCCGGTGAGGGTGAGGAGGAGCTCGGGGGCCTTCGCGGCGCCCGGGGCCCTTCGGGGGGCGCCGTCCGCTGCCCGGAGGGCGTAGGCGACAAGCCGCTCCCCGCGCAGGCGGCGGCTGCCGCTGACCGCTGCCTCGCGCGCGGCCGGCGACAGCCGTGTCCTGGCGCGCGCCGCCGTCTGCTCCACCCGGCGCCGCCAAGGGGTCTCGGCCTCGGTGTCCAGGCCGCGACGGGCCTGCACGCTCGCCTCGTACAGTCGTAGGGCTCGCTGCATGTCACCGCTCTCGGCGGCCACCAGAGCAAGGCCCTCGACGGGGTACAGCGCGTGGAAGCTTGCCTCGGGGACGATCCGCAGCACTTCGGCGAACAGTTCCTCCGCGCTGTCCAGCCGGCCCAGCGCGAGCCGTACGGCGCCCGCGGTGTGCAGGGCGGCGGCGGTCCGGCTCCATGGCGCGCGCTCCCTGATCACCGGCAGGCAGCGGGACATGAGCACGTCGGCCTCCGCCTCCCCGCCCGCTTGGAGCAGCGCCCAGGCCAGGTGGTGGGTGCACCACGCGGTGTCCTGTGGTCTGCCGAGCTCGGTGACGATGTCCAGGCACGCGCGCAGGTCCGCGACGGCCGGGGCGGATTCGCCTCGGCACAGATACGCCGCAGCCCGCGCGTCCAGAGCATTGGCGAGGCCCGCGGGGTGGTCGCGCCCGCGCTCCAGGTCCACCGCCCGGTCGCCCAGGTGCAGCGCCTGGACGGGGTCGGCCCGCTGGCAGGCCACGCGCGCGGCGAGCGCGAACGCCGCGCCGCCGGACGCCCGGCGGTCTGCGTCCCGCAGCAGTTCGGTCAGCAGCGGGCGGGCGGCCGACGGCTGCTCCTGCTGGTAGTGCACGCGCGCCAGTTCCAGCGCCAGCCGCGCTTCCGGGGTTCCCTCGGGCCCGGTGGAAGAGGCCAGGGCGGCCGCGAGATTGTCCCGCTCGGCGGCCAGCGGGCTGCCGGCCTGGTCGGCGAACACCTCGTCCTCTGCCCGGTCCGCCAGCTCGTTCAGCCAGCGAAGGACCCGCTGCCGGGTGGCGTGCAGTTCGCCGGATGCGAGGAGGCGCTCCATGGCGTAGGCCCGGATGGCGCTCAACTGCCGGAATCGCGCCGCCTCTTCGTCTCCGGATGCCTGTCCGGATGCGTCTCCCCGTCCGACTCCGGGCAGGCGGCTGATCAGGGACTTGGCCTCAAGCGCGCAGAGGATGCGGAGGATCTGCCGCGGCGCGACGCCGTCACCGGCGCAGACAGCCTGCGCCGCGGCCGTGTCGAACCCTCCGACGAGAACCGCGAGGCGCCGGAAGACCGTCTGTTCGGCCGGATCGAGCAGCCGGTGGCTCCAGTCGATCGCGGCGGCGAGCTCGCTGTGGCGCCGGGGGCCGGTTCTGCTTCCGTCGGCCAGGAGGGACAGCGCGGACACCGAAGGCAGGAGCGGTATTCGGGACAGCGGGGAAAGCTGGTCGTCCAGTCCCGCCAGGATGTCGCGCAGGGGAAGGGTTCCTGCCCGGCGCGCCGCGAGTTCGATGGCGAGCGTCAGGCCGTCCAGTCGTCGGCAGATCTCGGCGACGATCCAGCCGTTGCCCCGGTGGAGACGGAATCCGGGTGCGCGGCCGGCGGCGCGGTCGACGAACAGCCGGACGGCATCGGCCCGCAGCAGGGCCACCGGGTCGTCCGAGGCATCGGCGGGCGGCAGGGGCAGTTCGCCGACCCGGACGACGACCTCACCGGGCACCCGCAGGGCTTCCCGGCTGGTGGCGAGGATCCGTAAGCGGGGGCAGTGGCTCAGCAGGGTCGCGGTCAGCCGGGCGCACGGTTCGGCCAGATGCTCGCAGTTGTCGAGGATCAACAGCCGCGGGGCGTCGCCGATCGCCCGGACCAGGGCGTCGACGCCGGACCGGCCCGCCCGTTCGGCCACGGCCAGACCGGCGGCGACGGACTGCGCGAGCAGGGCGCCGTCCTGCAGCGCGTCGAGTTCGACCAGGTGGACGCGTCCGTGACGCCGGGGCGCGTCCTTGGCGAACTCCAGAGCCAGCCGTGTCTTGCCGACGCCGCCTGCCCCGGTCAGGGTGACGAGCCGCGACGTCCGCAACAGGGCACACAGGCTCGACAACTCCTGCCGCCGGCCCACGAAGGAGTCGAGGGCCCGCGGCAGGTCGCGCCCCTGGACGGTCGCGGAATCCGCGGCCGGCGTGACAGTCGGCGCGGTCGGCGGCGTCCTCGGAGGACCCCCGGTCGCCGCCGACCGCTGTCTGAGGGCACGTTGCCTGCACGCGTTGGAGCAGTAGCGAGCCGGCCGACCGCCCCCGTGCACGCGCGGGGTCAGCGCCGCGCCGCACACCTCACACGTCAGGCTCCGGGTCATCCCCGGTTCCTGGCCATGCGTGACCGGGACGAAACCATCGCGGCCCTCTCCGTGTCAGGGCGTGGCCGCGGGCCTGATGCCGAGTACGACGGTGCCGATCACGCCCTTGCCCAGGTCGCTGCCCATCTGGGTGAGGGTCAGCAGGGTCGACGATCCGCCGTTGCGGTAGATACCGTCCCTGGCGTTGAGCGTGCGGGTCGCCGAGTTGCTCCGGTAGGGCGCCAGGGCGGCGACTTTGGTGTTGTACGTCTCGGGGAAGTACAGCTGGCCCGTGTGGGACACATGGCCGCCGTGATACGTCCCGTTGGACACCGTGCCGCCCGCGTGGGTCTTCACATGGATGTGGAGGGCGCGGCCGACATACCAACCGGGGTAGACGGTGGCGAACTCCGCGACGCCTGTGGAGTCGGTCAGTTGGACACCGCGCAGGAAGGTGGTGTCCGGAGTGGAGCCGCCGGCCACGTATCCCGAGTACACGCCCAGGGCGTCGCAGTGCCATATGTCGACCGCCGTGTTGGGCAGCGGGGAGCAGGTCGCGGTGTCGACCACCGTGACGCGGAGGGTGAGCGGCACGCCGGCCTTGCCCTCGGTGATGTTCTTGCGGACCGTCTCCAGGTCCAGGTAGTACGGCCCCTCGGTCTGCTCGGGCGTGAGGACGCAGGCGGCGGCCAGTCGGGCAGGAGGCTGGGTCGCGGTGTTCGGCTCCGCGGCGGCGGTGGCCTGCGCGGCCGTGAGACCCAGGGCCGCCACTCCGAGGGTCGCGCCGCCCAGCGTCGCGATGACAGATCTGCGGGTGGCGCCGGCCGGAGGGGCGACCGGCTCGGAACCGCGCTCCGGTTCCGCTGAATTGAGGTGGGGGGTGTCAGTCATGGGGCTGACGATGGCGCGCACGACCGCCGCCGGGATCGGTCGAACGACCGAGGAATCGGGCGCGTTACGAAACTCACCGCGCCCCGTTCACGGCACCGGCGCTGTTGCGCGTGCTGTCCCAGAAGCTCGACCGGCCGTCGGTGGGCGGCGGCGACAAGCCAGGAGGTCGCGATTTCATCCGCTCCCTGGAACTGCTCGCACATCGTCGGCTTCGGACACTGCGGTTGTCCCCCGGTGCCGCCGGGGGTGCTCCCGCTGCGGAACCGGGGGACAGCGGGAGCGAATTGACCCCGGTTGCGCGGCTAGCGTTCCGATACAGGGGCGCCCCTCAGGCATCCTCCGGAAACGAGCGCCCGACCGAAGGAGCCGTACCCCATGGACCGGACCGATGCCACGCGCCGCAGCGTGCTCTCGCTGGGCGCCGCGGCCTCCGCCACACCGTGGCTCGGCACGGCGCGTGCCGACGCCCGGACCCCGCCCCCTGCCGACGCCGCGCCCGGCCCGCTGGACGACCTCGGCATCACCGAGCTGCGCAAGCGCATGGAGGACGGAGAGCTCGACGCCGTACGGCTCACCCGCTACTACCTGGACCGGATCGAACGGATCGACCCGCTCCTGCACGCGGTGATCGAGGTCAATCCCGACGCGCTCGGCGAGGCCCGGCGGCTGGACGCCGAACGGCATCCGCGCGGGCCGCTGCACGGTATGCCCGTCCTGATGAAGGACCTGGTGGAGACCGCGGACCGGATGCACACCACGGCCGGATCGCTCGCCCTGGAGGGTCTGCGGCCGGCAAGGGACGCCACGGTCGCGGCCCGGTTGCGTGCGGCGGGCGCTGTCATCCTCGGCAAGACCAATCTGAGCGAATGGGCCGGCGGCCTGTCGCTCACCCACCACGCCGGCTGGAGCGCCCGGGGCGGGCAGACCCGCAACCCGTACAAGCTGGACCGCTCGCCGAACGAGTCCAGCTCCGGCACGGCGGTCGCCGCAGCGGCGAGCCTGTGCGTCGGCGGCATCGGTACCGAGACGAACGGTTCCATCATCGACCCGGCCTCGGCGAACTCCGTCGTGGGGGTGAAGCCGACCGTCGGGCTCGTCGGGCGCGGGGGTGTGATCCCCGGCGTGCCGAGTCAGGACAGCGTGGGTCCGATCGCGCGCACGGTCCGCGACGCCGCGATCCTGCTCGGCACCCTCGTCGGTGTCGATGCCCGCGATCCTGCGACCATGGCGAGTCGCGGTCGCTTCCACCGTGACTACACCCGGTTCCTGCGCGCCGACGGCCTGCGCGGCGCGCGCATCGGCGTGCCCCGAGCCGTGTACTTCGGCTACAGCCACCACGCCGACGAGATCGCGGAGCGGGCGATCTCCGTGCTTCGCGCGGCCGGAGCCACCGTGGTCGACCCGGCCGACATCCCGACGGCCGAGCAGTTGGAGGACCTGCCCGGTTCCATGGTCGTCCAGGCCTACGAGTTCAAGCGGGCGCTCAACGCCTACCTGGCCGGCGCCCCTGGTGAACACCCGCGCAATCTGGCCGAGTTGATCGAGTTCAACCGTGCGCACGCCGACCGCGAACTCCGTTACGTCCGCCAGGACGGGCTGGAAGCGGTGCAGCGGCTGGACTTCTCCGAGCGCGAGTACCGCGAGGCGCTGGCCACCAACCACCGGCTGTCCCGCGCCGAGGGCATCGACGCCGTGCTGCGCCGGCACCGGCTGGACGCGCTGGTCATGCCGACCACCGGACCACCCGCCAAGATCGACCTGGTCCTCGGGGACAGCTATGGCGGCGGTGCGTCGACACCCGCCGCCCTTGCCGGGTACCCCGCGGTCAGCGTCCCGGCCGGTTTCGCGTTCGGTCTGCCGGTCGGCGTGACGTTCATGGGTACGGCATGGAGCGAGCCGACCCTGCTCCGCCTGGCGTATGCCTACGAGCAGGCCTCGCGCGTCCGCCGCCCTCCGACATACCGCCCGGCCGACATCGGCTTCTGACTCGGGACGGCCGCCGCCGGCCGATCGATCGTCCGATCACCACCACGGACTTCTACTCGGCCGGCAGGGCCTCCCGCATCAACTTCGCGGTGGACGCCGGGTCGTAGCCCTCGGGAACGCCGCCGACCAGGATGATGTCGCCCTCGATGTGCCGCGCGCGCAGCGGTGCGATCTCCTGGTAGTCGGGTGAGTCCCACCAGGCCCGCGCCTCGGCGATCCCGGGGAAGCCGATCACCACGACATGCCCGGGCCAGCCGCCCTCCTTCACCTCGTGCTGAGTGCCGTGTACGAGGAAACGGCCGCCGTACGGCTCGAAGGTGGCCGGGATGCGCTCCATGTACTCGGCGATCTCGGGGTGCGGGGCGGCCTCCTGCAGATGGGCTATGGCGTAGGCGGGCATGGTGTCCTTCCGGTTTGTCGGGTCGATCCGTACACCGACAACCATGCCAAGCGGTCGCGCCGGGGTCGATGACCTCGGAGGTAAGGCGGCGGTCGACGCCGCGCAGGTCACCGAAGCGGTTCGCCGTCCGGAACCTGCGAGCAAGCTGATCGTCCGGCGCAGCCGATGCCGTGGGCTGCCCCGGGTCAGCGCACCCTCCCGCGCGGTTTCAGCGGCACCGGCGGGAGTTCGGGTGCGGGCAGTGCGGCGCCGTCGTAGCCCTTCACCTCACCGAAGCGTGAGCCCGTCATCCAGTCCGAACGGGCCTGCGCGATGTCCTCGTTGGACCGGCCGATGAAGTTCCACCACATGACGAGTTCCTCGTCGAACGGCTCGCCGCCCAGAAGCATCAGGCCCGCGTCCGACAGGGCGCGCAGCGGGAGTTCGGTGCGGCCGCAGCCGAGGTAGAGCATGGAACCGGGCAGCAGCGGGACGCCGTCGACATGGGCCTCGCCGGACATGGACAGCACGGCGTACTCGAAGTCGGGCTCCAGCGGCAGGCGTACGTCGGCGCCCGCGGAGAGGGCCAGGTCGGCGCCGACGATCGGGGTGTACGTCGTACCGGGCGACGTCGCGCCGTCGACGCTGCCGAGGATGAGCGTGGCCTTGAGGCCGGGCGCCGTCACGACGGGCAGTTCGGCGTGGTGCTCGAAGTGCGGGTCGGTGTGGCGGTGACCGTCCGGGAGGGCGACCCAGAGCTGCGCGCCGTGCAGCAGGCGGGCGTGCGCCTTGGGGCTCTCCTCCGAGTGGCTGATCGCGCGGCCCGAGGTCATCAGGCCCAGTTCACGCGGGCGGATGGTCTGCAGGCTGCCGGTGGAGTCGCGGTGCAGGACCTCGCCGTCGTGCAGCCAGCTGACCGTCTGCAGCCCCATGTGCGGGTGCGGGGGAACCTGCATGCCGGGCTCGTCGGCGATGTCGTCGGGCCCGTAGTGATCGACGAAGCACCACGCACCGATCATGCGGCGGCCCAGGTTGGGCAGCAGGCGGCGGACTTCGGTGGACTCGCCGAGCTTGACCCGGCGGGGACTGAGGAGTTCACGGACCGGTTCGGCCACCACGAAACCGCGGCCTCCACAGAGCGCGGGTACCGCCTCACGATCAAGATTGCTCATGGCGCACAACCTAGCCCTGCCGGGGACCCTCCGTCAGTCCGTCGATCCGCCCATTGAGGGGCACTTGGCTCGGAACCGGCGCGGGACCCGGGCCTGCGGTCACCGACGCGTGCGCCCTTGGTCGCCGTCGGTCAAAAACAGTAGCCATGGACATAGTAGCCATGTATGGTTTCTGTCATGAGTTCGGTATCCGAGGGCGCGACGCCCGGTTTCCTTGTCTGGCGTCTGTCGATGAAGTGGCGCGTGGCCGTCGACCGCGCGGTCGCACCGCTCGGCCTCACCCACGCGCAGTACTCGCTGGTGGCATCGCTGTACGGCCTGCACCGGGACGGTCGGCGGCCCAGCCAGCGGCAGCTCGCCGACCACACGGGGCTTGAGGCGCTGTACGTCTCGAAGCTGGCCCGCGCCCTGGAGACGGCCGGGCTGGTCGACCGGACGAGGGATCCCGTGGACCCTCGGGCGATTCAGCTGTCACTCACCGAGAAAGGGCGCGAGGTCACACGGCGGGCCATCCGGGTCGTCCAGGGGCTTCTGGACCAGCTCCTCGAACCCCTCGGTGGCCTCGACGGCGAGCGCACGAAGGCCCTCAGCAAGGAGCTGGTGACCCTGCTCGACGTACCACTGGACCCACAGCCCGCCCCGCACGACTGAGCGAGACGCACGACGAAGCACGACCAGCACCACAGGCACGGCCGGCACAACCCGAGCAGGACGCACGAGACACACGACCGAGACACACAACAAGGAGCAGCCATGTCCACCACCACTCCCCCCGCCACCCCCGCCCCCTCGGTCAACGGTCAGGTCATCGGCCTCGCCCACTACGCGAGCCGGGCCCTCCTGGAGGCCATCCTGGCCCGCACGGGAACCAGCTTCAACGAGTCGGTCGCCCTCAGGGCCGTCGCCGACAACGGCGGGACCGTCGAGCGTGCCTGGCTCGTGGCCCGTCTCACCGGAGCCCTGAAGATCGCGGAGTCGGCTGCGTCGGAGACGGTCGACGAGATGGCCGAGCGGAAGACACTGGACACGCCCGCGGCCGGGCAGGTGTCGTTGACGGACAGCGGCCGGGAGCTGTTCGAGGGCATCCGCGCCGGCGGCAACCGGATCGCGGCCCGGCTGTACGCGGGCATTCCGGCCGAGGACCTGGCGGCCGCGGGGCGCGTACTGACGCTGGTCACCGAGCGCGCCAACGCGGAACTGGCCGACGCGTAGCGCACCGAAGTCTCCACGCCGGCCCGCCGACCCTCCGCCAAGGTGGTGGAATATTCAACCAGCAGGCTCGGTTGTGGCCGTCGAAGGAGGTCAGCAGTGAACACGACGTACTACGACCACGGAACGGCCGCGGAGCGCTGGGAGCGGGCGCGGATGTTCTTCGACGCCAAGGAATACGCCACCGCCGCGCGGATTCTGGACGGGCTGGTCGAGGAGGTGCCCGAGCAGGCCGGGCCGCGGCTGCTGCTGGCGCGTTCGTACTACCACTCGGCCCAACTTCGGCGCGCGGAGACGGAGTTGCGCGTTCTCGTGGAGCGTGACCCGGTGGAGCACTACGCCCGGCTGATGCTGGGCCGCACGCTGGAGCGCCAGGGACGCCACGACGAGGCCGGGTCCCACCTGCGGATCGCCTCGGCGCTGGCGGGCGACTTCGAGCAACTGTAAATCGCAGGCACAGCAGGAGGCCGAGCCCCGGGCACAGGGGCTCGGCCTTTTGCCGTACCGGCTACGCCGCCCGACCGCCGTACGTCCGCTTCCCCCTCCGGTACGCGATCTCACCGAGCAGCACATCCACCGCGATGAACGCGGCGAGCGGGATGCCGAGCAGCGGGACGAAGTAGCCGAGCACCGCGACGGCCGCCATGAGCGGGACCAGGAGCTGCGCGGGGACCTGTTGCCAGGCGCCGCGCGGGATGGGGCGGCCGAACGCGGAGGCACGGCCGCGCCGCCACCACATGAGGTAGCCCCAGACTATGAGCAGGACCAGGGACAGCGCGAGGGCCATCAGGGCGATCTGGTTGGCGAGGCCGAAGAGGACGCCGGTGTGGGCGTCGATGCCCCAGCGGGTCAGCTTGGCGAGCAACGGGTAGTCGGCGAAGCGGAGTTCGTCGGTCACCTTGCCGGTCGCCGGGTCCACCGCCACCGAGTCCTGCTTCTCGGGCCAGCTGCGCTGGATCTGCCGGACGACGTACGCGGAGGAGGCGTCGGCCGGCGCGACGATCTCGACCGGGTCGCCCAGGCCCTTGGCGCGGGCGGCCGCGAGGACCTTGTCGAGGCCCACGCCGTGGTCGGTGCCGCCGGCCGCGGCGCCGGATCCATGGCCCGCGTGCTCGCCGCCTGCCGCCGCCGACACGGAGGGCGTCGCCTGGTCGAGCGAGGTCCGCAGGTCGTCGATGTTCGCACCGGCGTACGTCGACCAGGTCAGGCCGGTCGCCGAGAGGAAGAAGAATCCGGCGGCCGCCCAGACACCGACCGTGCCGTGCAGGCCGAGGGTGCGACGCCGCCCGCTGGTGCCGCGCACCTTGCGCTGGGCGCGGCGGCGGCCGAACCACAGCACGAGCCCGCCGCCCGCGATCACCCACAGCCAACTGGCCGCCAGCTCGCTGTAGAGGCGTCCGTTCTCGCCGAGTTGGAGGTTCGCGTGCAGCCCGTCGATCCAGGTGCGCAGCGGGAGCGCGCCGGTGGACCCGTACTGCTCCAACGACCCGCGCACCTTGCCTGTGTACGGGTCGACGAAGACGGCGAGGGTGTGGTCCTCGTCGACGCCGGGAACGCCGGAGAGCAGCACCCTGGTCGTCGCGTCGGCCTCCGGCGAGGGACGTACGGCCGAGAGCGTGCCCTCGGGGTGCGCCTTGCGGGCTGCGGCGACCTGCTCGCCGATCGGCAGCTTGGTGTCACCGACCGGAACGGTCAGCTCATGCGCGTAAACGATCTTCTCGGCCTGGAACGAGGCGGCGTACAGGCACCCCGTCAGGGCGGCGACCAGCAGGAACGGGGCGATCAGCAGCCCGGCGTAGAAATGCAGGCGCAGGACCAGCGGGCGCAGGACGGGCCCCAGGCCACGGGCCGACGTCGGTGTCGGAGTCGGCGAGTCGGACTGAGGGGAGTCGTCCGCCTCGGTCGAGGGAGCGGTGGTCATCGGCGGGTTCTCCGTGGGCAGGGGACGGACTCGGGCCAAGGGCAGGGGAGTTCACCCGTGGCGGTCCAGTAGTCGGCCCCGTCCGTCACCGAGTTCCCGGCCTTTCGTGTGATGTGGAGCACAGGGGGTGCGTGCGGGAGACGTCGAGCCGCCTCGCACCGCGCGATTCCGCTTGGCATCCTGGCGCGATGGCATCCGAACGTGACCCCAGCACCTCCCGCCCGCTGAGCGACCGGATCGAGGAACTCCTCGCCCACGAAGGCCCGCTGCCGATCGTCGCCGCCGGGGACCCCGTGCTGCGCCGCGCCGCCGAGCCCTTCGACGGCCAGCTGGAGCCGGGCCTCCTGGCCCGTTTCATCGCGGCGATGCGCGCGACCATGCACGCGGCGCCGGGTGTCGGACTCGCCGCGCCGCAGGTCGGCGTGGCCCTGCGGCTCGCGGTCATCGAGGACCCGGCGCCGGTGTCGCAGGAGGTGCGGCTAGCGCGGGGCAGGGAGCCGCAGCCCTTTCGGGTGCTGGTCAATCCGTCGTACGAGGCGGTCGGCGCGGGCCGGGCCGCGTTCTTCGAGGGCTGCCTGAGCGTGCCGGGCTGGCAGGCGGTGGTGGCGCGCCATGCCGAGGTGCGGCTGAAGGCGCTGGACGAGCACGGCCGCACGGTCGACGAGGTGTTCACGGGCTGGCCCGCGCGCATCGTCCAGCACGAGACGGACCATCTGGACGGCATGCTCTACCTCGACCGCGCCGAGCTGCGCTCCCTGTCCGCGAACCAGGCGGTCGCAGAGCGCTGGATGCAGCCGACCCCCGAACAGGCCGCACGGGAACTGGGGTTCACGCTCCCCGACTGACGGCCGTCGTCCGGCAACCGTCCTCTGACACCCGTCTGCCGGACCGCACGGCATCGGTGAACAACACCGGTGACAAACACTGGCCAAAAAACCGAAGGCGCGCCGCACGCTCTTCCCGCTACCGTGAAGGCATGTCTACGCCCCGGCTCTCTTAGCTTCAGGACCCGCTTCCACGCCACCCGTGTGTCCTTTCGCTGATTGATCCCCCGGAGCGTTTCTCATGATCACCGTCCGCGGTGCGGATGTGCGCGTCGGCGCCCGTCTGCTGCTGTCCGACATCTCCTTCCACGTCTCCCCCGGCGACCGCATCGGCCTGGTCGGCCGCAACGGCTCGGGCAAGACGACCCTCCTGAACACCCTGGCGGGCGAGGCGCGGCCCACCGCCGGGTCCGTCTCGCGCAGCGGGGCGCTGGGTTACCTGCCGCAGGACTCCCGCGCGGCCGACCCCGCCGTGACGGTCACCGACCGGATCCTGTCGGCGCGCGGCCTCGACCGGGCGGCACACGCGCTGCGGGCCGCCGAGACGGCGATGGCCGAGGCGGTCCGACCCGGCTCGCAGGAGCGGGCGATGGACGCCTATGTGCGCGCGGAGGCCGAGTTCCAGGCGCACGGCGGGTACGCCGCCGAGGCGGAGGCCGCCCGGGTCGCCGCCGGACTGGGGCTGCCGACGCGCGTGATGGACCAGCCTGTCGGCGCCCTGTCCGGCGGGCAGCGGCGCCGCGTCGAGCTGGCCCGCATCCTGTTCGCGGGCCACGGCACACTGCTCCTCGACGAGCCGACCAACCACCTGGACGCCGACTCGATCGCCTGGCTGCGCGCCTTCCTGACGAACCATCAGGGGGGTCTCGTGCTCATCAGCCACGACACCTCACTGCTGGCCGAGACGGTCAACCGTGTCTTCCACCTCGACCCGCGGCGCGCCGCGCTCGACGTGCACAACACCGGCTGGCACGCCTACCTCGCCCAGCGGGACGCCGCCGAGCGCCGCCGTGCGCGGGAGCGGGCGAACGCCGAGCGCAAGGCGGCGACCCTGCACACGCAGGCGGACCGGATGCGCGCGAACGCGGGAACCTCGATGGCGGCGAAGAACATGGCACGCCGCGCCGACCGTCTGCTGGCCGAACTGGAACCGGTGCGGCAGACGGACCGGGTGGCCAGGATCCGGCTGCCCGAGCCCGCCCCCTGCGGACGGATGCCGCTCGGCGCCGTCGCCCTCGCCAAGTCGTACGGCGAGCGCCAGGTGCTGAGCGGCGTGGACCTGGCCGTCGACCGGGGCAGCCGGCTGGTCGTCCTCGGCTTCAACGGGGCGGGCAAGACGACGCTGCTGCGCCTGCTGGCCGGACACGAGAGGCCGGACGGCGGACGGGTGGTCCACGGCCACGGACTGCGCGTCGGCTACTTCGCGCAGGAGCACGACACGCTCGACCCGTCCGGCACGGTCCGCGGGCACCTGGGCGCGGCCGCGCCGCACCTCACGGACGGCGAGGTGCGGCGTGTGCTCGGCTCGTTCCTGTTCACCGGTGACGACGCCGACAAGCGCATCGGGGTCCTGTCCGGCGGCGAGAAGACCCGGCTCGCGCTGGCGGGCCTGGTCCACTCCGGTGCGAACGTGCTGCTCCTGGACGAGCCCACCAACAACCTGGACCCGGCCTCCCGCGCCGAGGTGCTGGCCGCGGTGGGCACGTACCCGGGCGCGATCGTCATGGTCACCCACGACGAGGGCGCGATCGCGGCCCTGCGCCCGGACCGGGTGCTGCTGCTCCCGGACGCGGACGAGGACCTGTGGAGCGAGGAGTACCTGGAGCTCGTCCGGCTGACCTGATGGGGCCGCCTACTTGTCCCGGTAGGCCTCCAGCAGTCGCAGCCACACCTCGCTCACCGTCGGGTACGACGGCACGGCGTGCCACAGGCGGCTGATGGGCACCTCCCCGGCGACGGCGACCGTCGCCGAGTGGATCAGCTCGCCGACGCCGGGGCCGACGAAGGTGACGCCGAGCAGGACCTCGCGTTGCACGTCGACGATCATGCGGGCGCGGCCGCGGTAGCCGTCGGCGTACAGACCCGCGCCGGCCACCGAGGAAAGGTCCACGTCGACGGAGCGGACGCGGTGGCCGGCCTGTTCGGCCTCGGCGAGGGAGAGGCCCACGGCCGCCGCCTCCGGGTCGGTGAAGACGACCTGGGGTACGGCCGCGTGGTCGGCGGTGGCGGCGTGTGCGCCCCACGGGTCCGTCTCCAGCAGGGGGGCGCCCTCGGCGCGGGCGGCGATGGCGGCACCGGCGATGCGGGCCTGGTACTTGCCCTGGTGGGTGAGGAGTGCACGGTGGTTGACGTCGCCGACGGCGTACAGCCATTCGCTGCCGAGCACGCGCAGGCTGTCGTCGACAGTCAGCCACGAGCCGGGCTCCAGGTCGACCGTGTCGAGGCCGAGGTCGTCGGTGCGCGGAGCGCGGCCGGTGGCGAAGAGGATCTCGTCGGCCTCGATGCGGTCGCCCTTGTCGGTGAGCACCACCACGGCGGAGCCCTCCCGGGTGACCGCGGACACCGAGGTGCCGGTCCGTACGTCCGCGCCCGCCTCGGCGAGGGCGTCGAGGACCAGTTCACCGGCGAACGGTTCCATGCGGGGCAGTACGCCCTTGCCGCGGACCAGGAGGGTGACCTGCGAGCCGAGGGACTGCCAGGCGGTCGCCATCTCCACGGCGACCACACCCCCGCCCACCACGACGAGCCGGCCGGGCACGGCGGGCGCGCTGGTGGCCTCGCGGCTGGTCCAGGGCTTGACCTGGGCGAGCCCGGGCAGGTCGGGCAGGAGGGCGCGGCTGCCTGTGCACACGGCGACGGCGTGCCGGGCGGTGAGCACGTGCCGCGCGCCGTCCGGCCCGTCGACGGCCACCGTGCGCGGCCCGGCCAGCCGGCCGTGTCCGCGGTAGAGGTCGGCACCGATGCCGCTGAGCCAGTCGACCTGGCCGTCGTCCTTCCAGTGGGAGGTGTAGTCGTCGCGGTGTGCGAGGACCGCGGGAGCGTCGAGGGGGCCCTGCACGGACTGGCGCAGTCCGGGCACGCGCCGGGCGTCGGCGCGGGCGATGGCCGGGCGCAGGAGGGCCTTGCTGGGCATGCACGCCCAGTACGAGCACTCGCCGCCCACCAGTTCGCTCTCCACGACCGCGGTGGAGAGACCGGCCGCACGGGTGCGGTCGGCGACGTTCTCCCCCACGGGTCCGGCACCGAGCACCACGACGTCGTAGGCGATGGATTCCGTTTCCGTCATGGGGCCAGTCTGGTGGGTGGTGTGCGCGCTGACCACACGGGTACGCGCGCGGAATACGCCGCGGCGGTGCGGCGTTCTCAACAGCGGCTTGGCCCCCGAGCCCCGACATTCAGGAAGAGGGATGCACGCCATGAGCAGCACCGTGGAGCTCACCAAGGAGAACTTCGACCAGACGGTCACGGAGAACGAGTTCGTCCTGATCGACTTCTGGGCGTCCTGGTGCGGGCCGTGCCGTCAGTTCGCCCCGGTCTACGAGAAGGCCGCGGAGGCCAACCCCGACCTGGTCTTCGCCAAGGTCGACACGGAGGCGCAGCCCGAGCTGGCCCAGGCCTTCGACATCCGCTCGATCCCGACGCTGATGATCGTCCGCGACCAGGTGGCGATCTTCTCCCAGCCCGGAGCGCTGCCCGCCACCGCACTCGACGATGTCATCGGGCAGGCCCGGAAGCTGGACATGGACGAGGTCCGCAAGTCCGTTGCCGCGCAGCAGGCACAGCAGGGCGAGTAGCTCTCCGTCCCGGCGTCGGATCCCGATCGGATCCCGGCGATCAGAAGGGGTACGTCGCCACGTCCCCGCGCACTGTCGTCCAGCGCACGTCGGTGAAGGCCTCCAGGTTGGCCTCGCCGCCGAAGCGGGCGCCGGTGCCGGAGGCGGCGATGCCGCCGAAGGGCGCGACGGCCTCGTCGTTGACGGTCTGGTCGTTGATGTGGGCGATGCCGGTCGGGATGCGCTCGGCGAGATCGAGGCCGCGCGCGGTGTCCCGGGTGACGATGCCCAGCGACAGGCCGTAGGGGCCCTCGGAGGCGAGGGCCGCGGCCTGTTCGGCGGTGGTGAAGGAGCGCACCGGCGCGACCGGGCCGAAGACCTCCTCGCTGTACGCGGGGGTCGCGTCGTCGACTCCGGCCAGCACCGTCGGCCGGTAGAACAGCCGCTCATGGGTGCCACCCGCCGCGAGCTTCGCGCCGCGCGCCGTGCTGGCCTCCACCAGGCCGTGGATCTTGGCGAGTTGGGCGTCGTCGATGATCGGACCGAGGTGCACCTGCTCGCGGTACGGGTCGCCGACGGCGAGCGCTTCGGCCTTCGCGGCGAGCCGTTCGACGTACTCCTCGTACAGGGAGGCGTGCACGAGATGGCGTCCGGTGGTCATGCAGATCTGGCCCTGGTGGAAGAACGAGCCCCACGCGGCCGTGGAGATCACCGCGTCGAGGTCGGCGTCCTCCAGCACGATCAGGGCGGAGTTGCCGCCCAACTCCAGGTGCACGCGCTTGAGATGACGTCCCGCCGCCTCACCGACCGCGCGTCCGGCGGCCGTTGAGCCGGTGAAGGAGACGACGGGCACCAGCGGGTCCGCCACCAGCGCCTGGCCGGTCTCGGCACCGCCCGGCAGGACGTGCAGCAGCCCCTCCGGCAGCCCGGCCGCCGCGAAGACCGCCGCGAGGACGAGGCCGCCGCAGACGGCGGTGCGCGGGTCCGGCTTCAGCACGACACCGTTGCCGAGCGCGAGCGCGGGGGCCACCGAACGGATCGAGAGGATCAGCGGCGCGTTGAAGGGCGCGATCACGCCGACGACACCGACCGGGACCCGCCGGGTGTACGACAGCCGGGGCGCCTCCGACGGCAGGATCTGGCCGGTGGGGCGGGAGACGAGCGCGGCCGCCTCGTAGCACTCCTGGGCGGCGACGTGCAGCTCGAAGTCGGCCTTGCCGGGTATCGAGCCGGACTCGCGCACGATCCAGTCGCGCAGCTCGTCGGCGTGCTCGGTGAACAGGTCGCCGGCCTTGCGCAGGGCGGCGGCACGGACGAAGTGCGGGGCCCTGGCCCAGTCGGCCTGGGCCGCGCGGGCTTCCTGCGCGGCCGTGGCGACGTCCTGGGCGGCGGCGAGCGTGACGGTGGCGAGCGTGTCGCCGGTGGCGGGCTCCGTGACGGCGTACTCACCCCCGGACAGGGTGCGGGACTGCCAGGTCTTGGGGTCGAGCAGCGGCATGACGCTCTCCGATCGATCACTGTCGCCGGTGGAATTCACAGGGCGAGAGGGAGTCCCGTGTAGTTCGCGGCCAGTTCGGCGGCCGCGGGCCGGGATGCCGTGATTCGGCGCAGCCGTGCGAGCTGCATCCGGTGTTCGAAGGCATCCCCATCTGGTTGAGCGTGCAACATCTTAGTCATGTCGTACGAGAACCGCGTGGCCTGCCAGACCCGGTCGAGACACATCTGCGAGTAGCGGTCGAGAAGTCGGGCGGATCCGGTGCGGTGCAGCTCGGCGAAACCGCGGGCCAGTACGCGGACGTCGGCCACGGCGAGGTTGAGGCCCTTTGCGCCGGTCGGCGGCACGATGTGGGCGGCGTCCCCGGCCAGGAAGAGTCGTCCGTGGCGCATCGGCTCGTGGACGCAACTGCGCATCGGGGTCACCGACTTGGTGGTGATCGGTCCGCGTTCAAGGCGCCAGTCGCCGTCGATCGCGAAGCGCGCGTCGAGCTCGTCCCAGATACGGTCGTCGGGCCAGTCCCGCAGGTCCGCGCCGTCCGGGACCTGGAGGTAGAGGCGGGAGACGGCCGGTGAGCGCATGCTGTGCAGCGCGAATCCGCTCTCACCGCGCGCGTAGATCAACTCCTCGCAGGAGGGCGGCACTTCGGCGAGGATCCCGAGCCAGGCGTAGGGGTAGTCGTGCGCGTATGTGCGGCTCACCTCGGGCGGAAACGCGTTGCGCGCGATGCCGTGGGACCCGTCGCAGCCGACGACCCAGTCGCAGCTCAGGGTCTGCTCCCGGCCTTCGTGCACGAAGCGCACCACGGGCGAGTCACTCTCCGCCTTCTCGACGCCGAGCGCCTCGGCCTGGAACAACAGCGGTGGTCCGTCGGCGAGTTGGAGGCCGACGAGGTCCTTCACGATCTCCGTCTGGGGGTAGATGGTGACGGTACGGCCGCCGGTGAGCGCCGGGAAGTCGAGGTGGTGGCGTTCACGGTCGAAGCGCAGCTCGATGCCGTGGTGGGTGAGGCCCTCCAGGTCGAGGCGGTCGGCGGCGCCGCACTCGCGCAGCGCGTCGACCGTGCCCTGCTCCAGCATTCCGGCGCGCTGGCGCTGCTCGACGTACGCACGCGCTCTGCTCTCCAGGACGACGCAGTCGATGCCCGTCCGGTGCAGCAGTCTGGCCAGCAGCAGTCCGGCAGGGCCTCCGCCGATGATGCCCACCGTGGTCCGCATGACGCGCCTCCCAGGGGATACGACAGCAGGATCTCAGCTGGAGTCGCGGTGCACGACCGTTGCGCCCAGGACCTCGTGCGCCTCGGGCGCGGCGCCCGGTTCCCGTACCGCCCGGTCGACCAGTTCCGCCAGGTCGCGCCCGGACGGCAGATCGATGTGGACCGTGCTCAGGCGTGGCCGCAGCAGGCGGCCGAGCATCAGGTCGTCGGCGCCGACGACGGCCGTCTCGTCCGGGATGCGGATGCCCTCGTCCTGGAGGGCGCGCATCAGGAGCATGGCGTACTCGTCGTTGTAGGCGAAGACGGCGTCCAGGCCGAGAGAGCGCCAGCGTCCGGCGAGGCGGGCCGCGGCTTCCTCGTCGTACGCCAGTGGCAGTTCGGTCACCGTCGCGTCCATGCCGTGCAGGGCACGGCGTACGCCTTCGAGACGGGGCGCGGAGAAGACCTCCAGGCCGGGTTCCTCGGGCACCACGACACCGATGCGGCGCCGGCCGCGGGCCGCGAGATGGGCGCCGGCGCTGTGGCCGACCTTGTGGTGGTCCATGAGCAGCGCGTGCGCGCCCTCGACCCGATCGGGCCCCAGCGTGACGACGGCCCGCGCGCCGGAGCGCTTGAGGACGGCCACGCCCTGCGGACCGAGGCTGCTGCCGGGCACCAGCACGGCGACCGGCCGCAGCTCCGCCCAGGCCCGGGCGGCCTCGTCGCCGTGCAGGCCGACGCTGCCGTGCTGCACGACGGTGTAGTCGAGGCGGCTCAGCGCCCACTGGAGTTCGTTGAGGAACTGGCTGTAGAGCGGGCCCACCGGCACGGGCGGCGCGGGCATCAGGACCATTCGGCTGTGCCCGGCGCGCAGGCTGCGCGCGGCGGCGTGCGGGACGTATCCCAGTTCCTTCGCCGCTGCGTGGACGCGGCGGCGGGTGGGTTCGCTGATGCGGACGGCGCTGGTGTTGTTGAGGACGTAGGACACGGTCGCGCGCGAGACGCCTGCCAGACGGGCCACGTCGGCACTCGTCGGCACGGAGCGCTGGGCGGGCGGTTGCGGTATCTGCTGCACCATGACGTACGGCATCCTTGCAGAAGCCGGCCGCGGGCTCGGGGCCGGGTGAACTTCCGGCGCGGGAACGTGCCTCGGGGGCAGCCGGCCCGCACTCCGCAGCGCGGCTCGGGCCGGGCAGACCTGCTCCCCTCGCCGCCCGGCGGCCTCAGCTCACCGGTTCGGTGCGGGTCACGCGCGCCACCAGGTCCAGCCAGCCGGCCTCCAGCCGCTCCAGGGGCATGCCGCACTGCTTGGTCAGATGATGGGCCAGGACGGGGTCGAGGTACCCCATCAGCGTGTGGGCGAGGAGTTCGCAGTCGCCGTCCGGGACCGCCTGCCGCAGCAGCAGGGTGACATGACCGGCGAGAACGCGGCGGGGCGCGGCCGAGAAACGGCGGGCCGGGTCCGGTTCGGCCGCCAGTTGCAGTTCCAGCGCGTCGACCGAGCGGCGCAGGACCGCGCAGCCGAACGCCCGCAGCCGCTCGACGGGCGGCGCCCCGGGTCCCAGCGGCGGCGGACCGCTGAGGAACGAGGCCTGGAGCTGCTTCTCGGAGTGATCCAGCAACGCCATCAGCAGGCCGGTGCGGTCGCCGAAGCGCCGGAAGACGGTGCCCTTGCCGACCTGGGCCGCGGCGGCGACGGCTTCCATCGTCACCCCGGCCGCCCCGTGCTCCTCCACCAGCCGGGCGGCGGCCTCCAGCAGCCGGGCGCGGTTGCGAGCCGCGTCCGCGCGCAGGCAGGGCTCGTCCACGCCGGACGAAAGCTCCAGCAGGACGGGCTCGTCGGTCGATGCCTGGGGCTTCGGAAAGGGTGGCAGGGCGGCGGACATGAACACAGCGTAACGCGTCGGGAAGAAAACTGGACCGCGGTCCGTTTGGCTGGTAGTAATTAAAGCGGACCTCGGTCCGGTTCATTGCGGCCCTGTTTCAGCACCCTGGAGTCCCCATGTCTGTTCGCATCCTCGCGCTCGTCGGCAGCCTGCGTGCCGGTTCCCACAACCGCCAGCTCGCCGAGGCGGCCGTCAAGCTCGCTCCCGAGGGCGCGGAGGTCGAGCTGTTCGAGGGCCTGGCGGAGGTCCCCTTCTACAACGAGGACATCGACGTCGAAGGCGCCGTGCCTGCCGCCGCCGCGCGCCTGCGCGAGGCCGCCGGCCGCTCGGACGCCTTCCTGCTCTTCTCGCCCGAGTACAACGGCACCATCCCCGCCGTCCTGAAGAACGCCATCGACTGGCTGTCGCGCCCGTACGGCGCCGGCGCCTTCACCGGCAAGCCGGTCGCCGTGGTCGGTACCGCCTACGGCCAGTTCGGCGGCGTCTGGGCGCAGGACGAGGCCCGCAAGGCCGTGGGCATCGCCGGCGGCACCGTCCTGGAGGACGTCAAGCTCTCCATCCCCGGCTCCGTGGTCCGCTTCGCCGAGACCCACCCGGTGGACGACGCCGAGGTCGCCGGCCAGCTCACCGAGGTGATCAGCCGCCTCCACGGTCACGCGGAGACGGCCACCACCGCGGCCTGACACCGACGCCTCACCCCTCGACACCTCGGTGCCGAACGGCCCCGGCCGTACGGTGACTGACGCGGCTCAGCCGAGCTCGCTCAGCCGCCGGACGACCGGGGCCGCGGTGCGTTCGATCCACGCGGCGGGCTCCTCCTCGCGCGGTCCCACGATCACGGTGTCGACCCCGAGCTTCGCGTACTCGGCCATCTCCCGCGAGAACGCGTCGACGTCACCTTCTCCCGGGGCGCCGCCCGCGGGCACGATCGTCGTGCGGATGTCGGCGTAGTCGCGCCCCACGGCATCGCAGTGCCCGCGCAGCACGTCCAGCTTGTGCGCGGTCTCCGCCGGGGACGAGGTGATCAGGTTGCACGCGTCCGCGTACTGGGCGACCAGCCGCAGCGTCTTCTTCTCCCCGGTGCCGCCGATCATGATCTCCGGATGCGGTGCGCTCACCGGCGCGGGAACACAGAGCGTCTCGGCGAGCCGGTAGTGGGTGCCCTCGAAGGGGCCGTTGGTGTCCGGGTCCCACATCTGCAGGCAGATCCGCAGCGTCTCCTCCAGCCGTTCGAAGCGCTCGGCGAGCGGCGGGAACGGAACGCCGAGCCCCTCGTGCTCACGGTCGTACCAGGCCGCGCCGATACCGAGCGTGGCCCGGCCGCCGGACAGTACGTCGAGCGTGGTGGCGACCTTGGCCAGCAGCCCGGGGTGGCGGTAGGTCACGCCGGTCACCAGCGCGCCGAGGCGGACCGTGGAGGTGTGGGCGGCGAGGTAGCCAAGGGTCGTGTAGGCCTCCAGCATGGCGTCCTCGGCGCCGCCGTTGAACTCCATCTGGAAGTAGTGGTCCATGACCGACAGCCAGCTCACGCCCGCGGCCTCGGCGGCGGCACCGGTCGCGGCCAGCTCCGGGCCGAGGCCGACCGCGCCCCGGGGGTGATTGAACCGAGTGATGTGGACGCCCAACCGCATGTCCGTCTCCCGTCGTGTCCCGTCGTGCCGAGACCTCTGCCGGATCGGTCACCGGCTCCGGTGACGCTAGTTCTTGGAGCGCTCTCGAAGTCAAGCCCTGCCGTCGAGGGACGGCTCGGTGTCAGGATGACCTGCTGTCACAGCGGGCCTGTGCCATGAAGGCCGGATGGCGACAGCGATACTGAGCCACGACGTTCGGGGGCCGCGGCGACGGCCACCCGCCGGATGGCGGGACACTTCCGCCGTACGGCGGCGTCCGCGCCCGGGGCGGGGCGCCGACGATGACCGTACGAGCCGCCGGAACGGCACCCGCCCCGTTCGAGGAGTAACCATGCCCCTGGTCCCGCCCCCGTTCGACCCCGAACTCGCCGCCGCCCTGGAGCTGGTCGGCGAGCTGGTCCCTCCCGCCATCACGCTGGACCATCTCCCGGTCGCGAGGGAAGGCGTCGGCGCCCTGCTGCCGCCCGACGAGACGCTCACCGGGGGCGGTGCCTTCGAGGTCGAGGACCGGACGGTGCCGGGCCCTGCGGGCGCGCCCGACATCTCGCTGCTGATCTGCCGTCCGGCCGCGCCGGTGCACGACGACCCGCGTCCCGTCGTCTACCACGTCCACGGCGGCGGCATGATCCTCGGCACGAACCGGTTCGGCATGGACGTGGTCCTGGAGTGGGCGAAGGAGCTGGACGCCGTCGTCGTGTCGGTGGAGTACCGGCTGGCGCCGGAGAACCCCTACCCGGCCGCCGTGGAGGACGTCTACGCCGGACTGCTGTGGACGGCCGAGCATGCCAAGGAGGTCGGCGGCGACGCCGAGCGGATCGTGATCGCCGGCTCCAGCGCGGGCGGCGGCCTGACCGCCGCGCTGGCCCTGCTCGCCCGCGACCGCGGGGGCCCGCGGCCGCTCGGCCAGGTCCTGATGTGCCCGATGCTGGACGACCGCAACGACAGCCCGTCCGTGCGGCAGATGGAGGGCATCGGCATATGGGACCGTACGTCCAACGAGACAGGCTGGACCGCACTCCTCGGCGAGCGGCGCGGCGGCCCGGACGTACCCGCGTACGCCGCACCGGCCCGGGCCGAGGATCTGACGGGGCTGCCGCCGACCTTCCTCGACGTCGGCTCCGCGGAGACGTTCCGGGACGAGGTCGTCGCGTACGCCTCGCGCCTCTGGCAGGCCGGCGGGCGCGCAGAACTGCATGTGTGGCCCGGCGGTTTCCACGGCTTCGACGCCTTCGCCCCGCAGGCCGCGCTGTCGCAGACGGCCCGGGCGGCCCGGATTCAGTGGCTACGGCGGCTGCTCGGAGAGTGACCCGGTAGCGCACCATGGACGTATGAGAGAGCTGGCAGGGCGCCTGACCGCGCTGGATCCGGACGCCGGTGCCGCCGTTCGGGTCATCGCCTACTTCGACCGGCTGTCCGAGGCCCGGGCCGGCCTGGAGGCACTGGTCCGCGGCGCCGCCGTACTGGCCGGCTGCCCCGCCCGCCTCGCGGACCCCGACCGACGCGTCCACGTCCGCGTCGAACCCGACGGCATACGCCGCGACACCGACGCTCCACCGGATCCGACCTGGCCGTCCGCGGCACTGAGACCGGACGGGGCTCCGGCACTTTGGCTGGAGCGGAGCGAGGGGCAAGCGGGTTCGGCGGAGATGGCGGTCGGCGCGGTCGGCGCGGTCGGCGCGGTCGGCGCGGTCGGCGCGGTCGGCGCGGTCGGCGCGGTCGGCGCGGTCGGCGCGGTCGGCGCGGTCGGGGCCGAACGCGTCGACGGTGTGCGGGACATGGGCCAGGAACTGGCCCCCGCACGGGCTGCCGACCCGCGCGGCACAGGCGAGGGGATCACCGTCGCCCCGTCCGCTCGCTCGCTGCCCGAAGCAGTCGCCGAGGCGTCGCCGGAATCTGCCGTCGCGCACGACGCGGTCGATCCATCCGGACCCGGACCTGGACCCGGACCGGCCGCCCGGCCCGAAGCGCCCCATGGAACCCACCCCGAACCGTCCGCCGCCCTCACCCTCAGCGTCGTCGACGCCGTCATCCTGGAGCGGGCCGCGGGTGCCATCCGGCTCGTCCTGGACCGCACCCGGGGCCGCGCCCCCGCGGCTCGTGCAGACGACCCGGCACTGGTGGAGACCGTCCTGGACCCCACCGCATCCGAGCAGGCCCGGCTGCACGCGGCCCGTCATCTCGGCCTCGACACCGGTGATCCCGGCACCCGGGCACGCGCGCTCGCCCCGCTCGTCGGGCCGCCCCGCATCGCCGCGGCGCATCCGGATGCCGAGCTGCCGCCGATCGGCCGTCTCGGGGTCGGTCCGGCCGTCCCGGTGCTGGACCTGCCCCGTTCCTGGACCGCCGCCCGCACGGCCCTGCGGTTCACCGCCGAGGGCACCGCGCAGGATCCCGGCCCGCGCGTGGTCCATGCCGACGAACTCGGCGGCATCGCCCTTCTCGCCACCCTCGTCACGCCGGGGGCCGAGCCGCCTCCTGACGTCCACGCCCTCGAAGCCGCCGCGGCCGCCGCGCCCTGGATGCTCGTCACCCTCCGCGCGGTCGCCTCGACGGCGAGCCTGCGGGCAGCCGCCACCGAGGTCAACGTCCACCACTCCACCCTGCAGGACCGGCTGACCCACGCCGAAACCCTGCTCGGCTGGCCCATCCGCACCCCGCAGGGCCGCCTGCGCCTGCAACTGGCCCTGACAATGCGGAATTTGTCCCGCCCTTGACCTCAGAGGGAGCGGCTCGCAAATCCCCTACCGTGTCACGTCATGACGATCCTGATCATCGGCGGCAGCGGTTACCTGGGCAGTGAGCTGGTCCGCCAGTCGGCAGCGGCCGGGCACCCGACGGCCGCGACCTTCGCGACCAGGCCCGGCAAGGCGGCGGAGGTCACGTGGCACGCGCTCGACCTGCGCGATCCCGAGCGTGTCGAAGCAGTGCTGGCCGAGTCCGCCCCGCACGTCGTCGTCAACGCGACGAGCGGCGGATCCGACTGGGCGATCACGGCCGAAGGCCCTGTCCGTCTGGCGATGGCCGCGGCGAAGCACGATTGCCGCCTGGTCCATGTGTCCAGCGACGCGGTGTTCTCCGGCGCCCGCGTGCACTACGACGAATCCTGCCTCCCCGACCCCGTCACCCCTTACGGCGCGGCAAAGGCCGCAGCGGAGACCGCGATTCGTCTCTCGCACCCGGACTCCGTCGTCGCGCGCACCTCGCTGATCATCGGCGACCGGCGGTCCACACACGTACGCGCGGTGCACGACCTCGCGGCCGGTACCCGCAACGGCGCCCTGTTCACCGATGACATCCGCTGCCCCGTGCATGTCGCCGACCTGGCAGCCGCCCTGCTGGAACTCGCATCCGGCGAGGCGAACGGCATCCACCATCTGGCAGGAGCCGACGCCGTGAGCCGGTATGAACTCGGACGCCTCATCGCCAGGCGTGACGGGCTCGACGCCTCCCGACTGCCGACAGGTCTACGGGCGGACAGCGCGCTTCCCGGGGCCCTCGATGTGCGCCTCGACAGTCGCGCAACCCAGCGCAAGCTGCACACCACGTTGCGCGGCGCCCGCCGGTTCCTCGCCCAGGGGGCTTGAGTGTCACAGACGCCAGCCTCAACTCGCCCCTGTCGCACGCTTGTTGATGTGTCCGATCCGTGTGCACCTGCGTGTTACCGCCAATAACCGTCCGCCCGATTTGGTGGCCCCATGCCCTGCGCCGCCGCACCCGGCCCGGCTAACGTCCCGGCATGACGCGACGCAAACGGATCGGAACGCGGCGAATCAAGGGCTTACAGCGCGTACGGGACCGAGCGCTACGGCGGCGTGAGGACGGGCTGTCGGTCGGCTGGGGCCGACGGCTCGGGCGACGGGCCGAACGGGCCCGCCCCTGGCTCCAGTTCCTCACCGACCTCACGGCGCTCCTGGCGAGGGTGGTGAGGTGACGTACGGCGATCACGGAAATCCGTTTTCGAGCGTTGCCGCGACGCCTCTACTCTGACGTGATGACGACTGAGGTGATCGTTCTCAACGGTGGTTCCAGCTCCGGGAAGTCCGGGATCGTCCGGTGCCTGCAGGCGGTCCTGCCGAACCCGTGGCTGGCCCTGGGAACGGACACGCTGGTCGATGCGATGCCCGCCTCCATGCGGGCATCCGATGCCGGGATCGAGTTCGCCCCGGACGGAGAGGTGATCGTCGGGCCGGAGTTCCGGACGCTGGAGGCCGCCTGGATCGAGGGGGTCGCCGCGATGGCCCGCGCGGGCGCCAGGGTCATCGTCGACGAGGTCTTCCTCGGCGGAGCGGACTCACAGCAGCGATGGCAGAAGGCCCTGGGCGAACTGCGGGTGCTCTGGGTCGGCGTGCGGTGTGACAGTGCGGTCGCCGCGGACCGTGAGGTCGCACGCGGCGACCGGGTCATCGGAATGGCCGCGGCCCAGGCGGACATGGTCCACCGAGGCATGGCCTACGACCTGGAGGTGGACACCACCCACGCCGAACCGATGGAGTGCGCCCGGACCATCGCCGCACACGTCAGCTGATCGCCCCCGCCACGCGACGACCACGACACCGGACACTGCGTACGGTCAGGACACTCAGCACCAATTCGTCGGCGACCGCGGCGAGAAGGGCGGCGCCCACCTGAGACATGTACGAGTTCTCATCCGGTTTCTGCCTCCCCGGTACGGCAGCCCGCGAGGGGCCGCACCGAGCGGCTCAGGTGAGCTCATGAGCACGTGAACGGCGGTATGTCCCGGTCGGCAGCGGGCCGGAGACGACTGCCGAGCCCTCGTCAGACCGCTGTCGTTCGCCGGGCCGCTGTCATTCCCCGCCGTCGAGATCGGTGCACTGGCGCAGCACCCGTAGCTCGTGGCCATGGAGTTGCATCTCGTACAGCTTGCCCCGGGCGTTGCCGAAGGGACGGTGCAGGACCATCATCAGCCTGCCGTCGAAGGAGGCGAACAGCATGCCGTGCCCGCTGTCGTCCCGGACCAACGGCCGGCGCTGCTGCCACGGCCCTGTGATGTCGCCGGACTCCGAGACGGCGTAGGTCTGCACATAGCCGCCGCTGATCGTGCCGTCCCTGCCCGCCACGTTCTTCTCGTACGTCGACCACAGCATGAGCAGGGACCCGTCGGGGGCGCGGTGCAGCTGCGGTCCGTCGGTGATGTACGGCGGGAGCTGATGCGGCGTGCCGCCGGGGATCTGCTCGCTGAGCCAGGGTGCGTCCGAGCCCTTGAACAGGAAGACGGGTTCGCCGATGGTCCGGGTGAGGTCCGGGGCAAGGCGGATCGCTTCCATGATTCCGTCGATGGTCTGCAGCCACTCGTGTGCGTAGACCATCCAGGGCTGTCCGGAGGGGTCGACGTGGAGCGTGCCGTCGAGGGTCATGAGGTTCTCGGGCGGGGTGGGCCGTGCGGGGTCGACGACCGTGAACGGGCCGAGCAGCGAGTCGGATACGGCGGTGACGGTGCCGCGTCGGTGGTTCGGGACCTGGAACGGCGTGCCCCAGCGGTTCGGTGGGGGCACCGGGAGCTTTTCGTCCTCGTTGTGCAGCGTGGTGAAGAGGTAGTACTTGTCACCCCAGGCGTGCACCTCGGGCGCCCACGCTCCGTCGGTCGCCCAGATTCCCTTTTGTTCGGCGGTCAGGAAGACAACGACGGGGCGCATCCAGTCACGCAGGTCGTGGCTGCGGTAGACCATCGTGCCGATGCCGTCCACGCCCGACACGGACGGTTCGTTGGACGTGTAGAGGTAGTAGGTGCGGGTGTCGCTGTCGGCGACGATGAACGGATCGTGCAGCGGCATGTCGGGAAGCCGCAGGAGTTCGGTCTCAGCCACGGTCGGAGCATACGTTGGCGCGGCGCCGACGATTCGGCGGGAAGAGTGGGGAAACCTTGACGGTGTCGGGACGGAGGCCGGGAGTGACGACGGCGCGGGCACGCCCTGTGGGTCTGTTCGTCGGGCTGTGCACACTGGATGTCATCCAACTCCTGGACCATGTGCCGGGGTCCGACGAGAAGGTGACGGCTCGCGATCAGACCGTGGCGGCAGGCGGGCCCGCCGCGAACGCCGCCGCGGCCTTCGCCCACCTGGGCGGCGCGGCCACGCTGCTCACCGCGATCGGCTCCCATCCGCTGGGAGTTGCTGTCGCCGCGGACCTCGACCGCCTGGGTGTGATGGTGTCGGACCTGGCCGCCGAGTCGGTCGATCCGCCCGCCGTGTCCTCCATCCTGGTGACCGCCTCCAGCGGGGACCGTGCCGTCGCCTCGACCAATGCGACGGGGTACCGGCTCGGCCCGCCCGACGATCTCGACGCGTCGGTGGCGGCCTGCGACATCCTCGAACTCGACGGCCACCACATGGAGTTGGCCATGGCTGCCGCCCGCACCGCGCGTGCCGTCGGCCGTCGGACGGTTCTCGACGGCGGCAGTTGGAAGGCCGGTACGGAGAGCCTGCTGCCGTCGATCGACGTGGCCGTCTGCTCGGACGACTTCCACCCGCCCGGTGCGATCACTCCGGCGGACACCCTGCGGTTCCTCCGGGAGCACGGCGTCGCCTGGTCGGCGGTCAGCCGGGGAGGACAGCCTCTCGTGTGGGCGGGCCCCGACGACAGCGGCACGGTGGACGTGCCTGCCGTACGGGTCGCGGACACCCTGGGCGCGGGTGACGTCCTGCACGGCGCCCTCACCTATCACCTCGCGCTTCAGGGCGAGTTGACGGCACCCGGCTTCGTCGAGGCCCTTCGCGCCGCGGCCGCCGTGGCGTCGCGGGCGTGCGCCTCGTTCGGCACCCGGGCCTGGATGCGGGGAGAGTGACGCGCGGCGGCCGGTGGTGCGAAAGCAGCCCTCGGGCCCGACCACGTCCGCCGCGCGGACGGCCCTGTCTCACCGTCGGTCCGCGGACGCCGGGTCCTGGGCGAGCCCGAGGTCCGGGACGCTCCCGGACCCCGACCGATCCGATCGACGTGCCGCGACCGTCATCACGGCGAGCCCCATCAGGACGATGACGGCGCCGACGTACAGCGGAGCCGTGTAGCCGAGTCCGGTGCTGATGGCGAGGCCGCCCAGCCAGGCGCCCAGGGCGTTGCCCACGTTGGAGGCGGATACGTTGGCGCTCGCGGCGAGCGGCACCCCATGGGCGTGGTCGGTGACCCGGGTGATCATGCCGGGAACACTGGCGAACCCGAACACCCCTGTCAGGAAGACCAGGACGACAGACGCGACAGGGCTGGCCGCCAGCAGCCCGAACGCGGCGAGGGTGGCGCCGAGACCGGCCAGGGAAACGATCAGGGTGAGGTCGCGATTGCGGTCGGCGGCCCGTCCTCCGGCCACGTTGCCGATGACGAGGCCGCTGCCGTACACGACGAGCAGCCAGGCGACATCGGTGCTGGAGAACCCGGTGACCTCGGTGAAGGTGTAGGCGAGATAGCTGAACGCGCCGAACATCCCGCCGTAGCCGAGCGCGGTGGCGGCGAGGGTCAGCCACACCTGCCCCGAGCGGAAGGCGCGCAGTTGGCCGCGCAGCCCGTCGGTCCGGCCGGTGGCCGTGCCGGAACCCGGCGGAGGACGCCGGTTCACGGCGCCGGCCCAGCCCGGCACGAACACGGCGATGGCGACCGCAGCGACGACTCCGATGCAGGTGATCGCCCAGAACGTGGCGCGCCAGCCCCACCGTTCACCGACCAGGGCGCCGAACGGTACGCCCAGCACGTTCGCGACCGTCAGGCCGGCGAACATCACGGCCACCGCCCTCGACGCCCGTTCGGGAGCGACCATGCGCCGGGCGACGAGCGAGCCGAGACCGAAGAACGAGCCGTGGCAGAGGGCCGCGACCACGCGTCCGCCCAGCATCACGGGATAGTTCGGTGCGACGGCGGACAGCAGATTGCCGACGACGAACAGCGCCACCAACCCGACGAGCACCGGTTTGCGGGGCAGAGCGGCGGTGGCGGCGGTCACCACCATGGCGCCGACCGCGACCGTCAGGGCGTACCCGGATATCAGCCATCCTGCGGCGGCCTCGGACACCGACAGGCTCCGCCCCACTTGCGGCAACAGCCCGGCTATCACGAACTCGGTCAGGCCGATCCCGAAACTGCCGAGCGCGAGCGCGACGAGCCCCGCGGGCATCTGCCGTGTACTGCTGATCGGTTGAATGGCCATCGCACCATCATGGTCAGGGATCCGTGGCGGCCCGGATCGGGGTCCGGGGACCGGACGCGACACGGCCTCCTCCGTCCGCCGAAGCGTGACGGCACAGCCCCGCGCCTGCGCCCGCGGCGACGACAACGGCCATTGGAGATTTGGTGCGCTGTCCGGCCTGTCACGTGCACAAGTTGACCGCCCCGTACCCCTTGCGTCGAATGCGAGTACGGATACCGCCGGTAACATCTCAATAGGCCGAGGACTTTGAAGATGGGTCAGTCGAAGTTCTTGTTTCGCGTGAGGCGCGTGTGCAAAGGTAAGCCTCCCCTTGGGACGGTCCAGGCCAGAACCAGTCGGCAGGACCGCCTCTTAAGGTATGCACCAATCACCCCCCGCTTTCCGACAGGACGTCATTTCGCATGCCGCCCTGCGAATGGAAAGGAATTGGTCCCGTGCAGTCCGTTTACCCCCCACGTCCGCCGTACCCGCCCCGCCCTGGGCCTGTCCCTGGGAAGTCGGATCGAGACCTCGTCGTCCAACTCCGCGGCAAGGACGGCGAACGGCACTATGCGGTAGCCCTGTTGCTGGCCCGACACTGGCTGCCCGCCCGCGACTACGCACTGCTCTGCCTGGCCTCCGCCACCCCTACCGCCCAACTCGTCGCCACCAGCGCCTTTCACCAGGTACTGGGCCGGCTCACGGGCGGCACGCCGCCCAGCGGCGCCCTGCGGCCGCAGCTACTGGTGGCGGTCCGGGAGACCGTCCGCACCTGGGCCGCGGATGACGGAATATGCGCAGCCATACCAGAACTGCGCAAACCCACCGGCGGCCGTGGTCTGCACTCGGCGAAGCCCGGAGCACCCGCGAGTCGACGGCTCGCCGAGCGCGCCTTCACCGCACTGCCCGGTGCCGCCCAATGCCTTCTCTGGCATACCGAGGTCGAGGCGGAACCCATAAACATACCCGCCGGTCTGCTCGGAATTGACACGGCTACCGCAAGGGTCGCCGCCGAGCAGGTTCGCGAACAATTCCGGGTGGGCCTGGTACGCGCACACAAGGAACTCGCACCGTCCCCGGAATGCCGCTTCTACAACCGTCTTCTCGACGTACCCATCCGCCGCGGCGGCACATTGCTCCCTGATGTGCAACAGCATCTGGCTCAGTGCGCCCACTGCCGGTATGCCGCCGATCAACTCGGCCATTTCGAGGGCGGGTTGGGGCTTCTTCTGGCCGATGCCGTACTCGGCTGGGGCGGCCGGCGCTATCTCGCCTCACGGCCCGGCCGCGGCGCCCTCGAACCGTGGTCGCCCGCAGCGGAGCCGGCCGCGGCACCGGCACCCCCGGCCCCGGCCGGCCGACACCGCACCGCATCCGAGCGCAGGCACACGGCCGCCGCCGTCGCCGTCGGCCTCGCCTCGCTCGCCCTGCTGGCAGCTGTCCTGGCGGCCCACGGCTGGTCCGACGACGACGGGCTCCCCCGACCCAGCGCCACCTGGGGCATCCCCGCCGTCGGCTTCCCCCGCCCCGGCGCCACCGGGCTGCCGGCCACCGCGTCCGCGGCCGGCGCCTCTCTCGCAGAACCCGGCGCCGGCACCCAGGGCAGTCTGCGCAACGTCGCCACCGGCCGCTGTCTGGCCATCAAGGTCGGCCGGTCGTCGTCCGGCACGGGCATCCGGCTGACGGAGTGTTCGTCGGCCGGGTCCCAGCAGTGGTCGTACGAGTTCGACGGGGTGCTGCGCAGCACCGCCGACCCGGCCCTGTGCCTGACGGCCGACCCCGAGGCCCGAAGCGTCCGGGTCGCCCCCTGTGCCGTACACGCGGGGGAGGCGGCGTACATCCTGACCGGCAGCGGGGAACTCCTGCTCCGCCGGAGCCAGGATCTTGCCCTGGCCGCGAAGTCCGGCAGAAGGCACGCTCACGTGGTCGTGGCGGACCGCGACGGCTCGGGCCCCCAGCGCTGGGTGCTTGGGGATCACGAGGACACGGAAGCGCGGCACGCTTCCGCCTCCCCCACCTCGACGCACCGTTCGAGGACGTGACGACCGACGGGTGTCACCGGGCAACGGTGGCACCCGTCCGGACTGACGCCCCACTGCGTGGTGACACCGGTCTGCGGTGAAACCCGCCTCCCGTTGCCGCCCGTGAACGATGGATTCCTGCGCGAACCCTTGACGGGTCCGCTTTCGGTGCGTACATATGACTGCGCAGTCATGACAGCGCAGTCACACACGCGACCGGCTGGTGACTCGCTAGGATTCAGGCCGTCGAACACAGGGAGACACCATGGCGCGAGGAGAGGCACGGAGCGGTGGCTCCGCCGCGCCGCGCGGTGTGGACGTGGCCCGGCTGGCAGGGGTCTCCCAGAAGACGGTGTCCCGGGTCTTCAACGGGGAGCAGTACGTCTCCACCGAGGCGCGTCAACGTGTTCTCCATGCCGCCGAAGAACTCGGCTACCGGTTGAACAACGCGGCCCGGGCACTGGCCTCCGGCCGGACCCGGTCCATCGGCGTGGTCGCGCTGGGCACCGCCCTGTACGGTCCCGCCTCGCTGCTCATCGGCATCGAGCGGGCCGCCCGGGACGCGGGCTATGCCCTGCGGGTGGTCAACACGCTGGAAGGCGACCCGGGAGGCGTTGCCGGTGCCGTGGAGTCCCTTCTCGAACAGGGCGTGGACGGCATCGTCGTCTCCGAACCGATCGACGAGGGGGACGGGGGTGCCGCCTCCCTCGGCGTCGACGTGCCGGTCCTGGTCCTGGGCGCACCGGCAGCACTGGCCGGGCCCCGGGCGGTCGCCACGGGTGTCGGGTCCGAGTCACTGGCCCGCGCGGCCACCGAACACCTTCTGGACCTGGGCCATGTGACGGTCCATCACATCACTGGCCCACAGCGCTGGTTCGCCGCGCGGGACCGCCTCGCCGGCTGGCGGGCCGCCCTCACGGCACACGGCAGGCACCAGCCGCCCGTCCTGGAGGGTGACTGGTCGGCCGCGTCCGGCTACTCGGCGGGCCGCGAACTGGCCGCCGGTGGCGAGGTCACCGCGGTGTTCGCCGCGAACGACGACATGGCCATCGGCCTGATGCGGGCGCTGACGGAAGCCGGTCTGCGTGTACCGGAAGACGTCAGCGTGGTCGGCTTCGACGACATCCCCGTCGCCGCCTATGTGACCCCTCCGTTGACCACCGTGCGTCAGCCGTTCGACGCCGTGGCACAGGAGGGACTACGGCTTCTCGTGCAGGCCATCGAGAAGCCGGACGTGGAACTGCCACCGGCGAACGACCCGCCGGTCGACCTCATCGTCCGTTCCTCGACCGCTCCCCCGCCGCCCACGAAGGCTCAGGGGCGCGGGCGCCGCGCGGCTTCGCGTTCGCTCGGCGGGGCGCATGCGCCTCCCGTCACGGACGCACCATCTCCTCGCCCTTGATCCCTTCCCCTCGCGCCCTTCTCCGATCCTCTCCCCGCTCTCTCCTGCTCAACACTTCTCAGCCCCGGGTGGCACACCCAACCCACCGTGCACTTCCCGCCGCGCCGCACGCTCGGCGTGCGCCGGACACACCCCGCGCGGACCGCACCTGAACATGGCGACCCCAATGCCCCGGTAGCCACATCCGCGCAGCTCTGACGCGAGAGCACCGCTCTCCCCTCCTCACCCGTATCACTCTCCCTCCCTCACCCGTGCGTCGCGCCCTCGCCAGGTGCGCCGTTCCCTTCGCCATCGGCCGGAGTTCACCATGCCCAGATCCTTCACCCACCCGTCCGCCATGAGCCGCCGTCTGTTCCTCACCGCCACCGGGGCGGTGTCCCTCGGCGCCGCCCTGTCCGCGTGCGGCGGCGGGGACGACACCGGCAGCACCACCTCGGCCGAGCCGGTCAGTCAGGCCGACATCGACAAGGCGATGAAGACGCCGACCGAGCTGACGTTCTGGACATGGGTTCCGAACATCGCCGCGGAGGTCGCACTCTTCGAGAAGAAGTACCCGGCGATCAAGGTCAAGGTCGTCAACGCCGGTCAGGGCGTGGCGCACTACACGAAGCTGCGTACCGCCCTCAAGGCCGGCACCGGCGCCCCGGACCTGGCGCAGATCGAATACCAGGCGGTCCCGACGTTCACAATCACGGGCAGCCTTCTCGACCTGAGCCCGTACGGCGCCTCCGCGCTCAAGGACAGGTTCGTCGACTGGACCTGGGGCCAGGTCAGCGGTCCGGGCGGCGAGGTCTGGGCGATCCCGCAGGACACCGGCCCGATGGGCATGCTGTACCGCAAGGACATCTTCGACAAGCACGGCATCCAGGTGCCGGGCACCTGGGACGAGTTCGCCGCCGCGGCCCGCAAGCTCCACAAGGCCGACCCGGACGTGTATCTGACCAACCTGTCGGCGAACGAACCGGCGGCCTGGCACGGCCTGTTGTGGCAGGCGGGCGCCAAGCCGTACACGACCTCCGGCAAGAGCACCCTGTCCATCAGCGTCGACGACGCGATCTCCCGGAAGCTCGGCAAGTTCTGGGGCGGCCTGGCGAAGGAAGGGGTCATCAGCACCGACCCGGACTTCACCGAGGGCTGGTACTCCGGGTTCAACAAGGGCAAGTACGCCACCTGGCTCACGGCGGCCTGGGGCCCGGCCTTCCTGTCCGGTTCGGCGAAGTCCACCGCGGGCAAGTGGCGTGCCGCGCCGCTGCCGCAGTGGGACGCCGCCAAGCCGGTCTCGGGCAACTGGGGCGGCTCGACCACGGCGGTCCTCAAGAACACCAAGAACGCTGTCGCGGCGGCGATGTTCGCGCAGTTCCTCAACAGCGACCCCGCCAGCGCGAAGCTGTTCGCCACCAAGCAGTTCTTCTTCCCCGCGACCAAGAGCATGCTGGCCGACGCGGACTTCGCCGGCGACGCGCCCGCCTTCTACGGCGGCCAGAAGGTCAACCAGGTGTTCGCCGGCATCAGCGACACGGTCTCCCCCGACTTCCAGTGGCCCCCGTTCCTCGACCAGGTCGCCACCGACTGGACCGAGACGGTCGGCAAGTCCCTCGCCGGCAGGTCCGACACCGTCACCGCGCTGGGCACATGGCAGTCGCGGATCACCACGTACGCCAAGAACCAGGGCTTCACGGTCAAGGGAGCCTGACATGGCCACCACCGCGGCACCTGCCAAGCGCCCGAGGCGACGAGCCGGGCCGCCGGGCCACCGCTCGGCAGGACCCCTGTTCGTCGCACCGTTCCTGGTCCTCTTCGCCCTGCTCTTCCTCGCCCCCCTCGGCTACGCCGCCTACCTCAGCCTCTTCCAGCAACGCCTCATCGGCGGAACGGTGTTCGTCGGCCTGGACAACTACGTCAAGGCCGTCAAGGACCCCCTCCTGCACGACGGTGTCCTGCGGGTCGCGGAGTTCTTCGTGCTCCAGGTCCCGCTGATGCTGCTGCTGGCCCTGCTGTTCGCCCTCGCGCTGGACAGCGGTCTGCTGAGGCTGGCCCGTGTGATCCGGCTGGGCATCTTCGTGCCGTACGCCGTCCCGAGTGTGGTCGCCGCGCTCATGTGGGGCTACCTGTACGGCCCCGACTTCGGTCCCTTCGCGCAGCTCAGCCGCAAGCTGGACCTGCCCGCCCCGCACTTCCTCAGCGACGGCTGGATGCTGGGCAGCCTCGCGAACATCGTGACCTGGGAGTTCGTCGGCTACAACATGATCATTCTGTACGCGGCCCTGCGGACCATCCCTCAGGACCTGTACGAGGCCGCCGCGATGGACGGCGCGGGTGCCTGGCGCGTCGCCTGGTCGATCAAGCTTCCCGCGCTCAAGCCCGCCCTGCTGCTGACCGTCCTGTTCTCCGTGATCGGCAGCTTCCAGCTCTTCAACGAGCCGAACCTGCTGATGAAGATCGCGCCGGACGTCATCAGCAGCTCCTACACCGCCAACCTGTACGCCTACTCCCTCGCCTTCACCGGCCAGCAGCTCAACTACGCGGCCACGGTCTCCTTCCTCCTCGGCCTGGTCATCGTCATCGCCTCCTACGCCGTGCTGCTGACCGCCAACCGCAGGAGGACACCGTGACGACCACATCGCCGCCGGCCACTGCCGCCCCGGCGCCGCCCCGGGCTCCCACCGCACATCGCGCGCGGCGGAAGCCGTCGGCCCATCGCCGCAGCACCCCGCTCACGATCGCCATGCTGGCCGTCCTGGCCTACTTCCTGCTGCCGCTGTTCTGGCTGCTGATCGCCTCCACCAAGAGCACCCAGGACCTCTTCAACAGCTTCGGCCTGTGGTTCTCGCACACCCCTCAACTGCTGACCAACGTCAAGGCGACGTTCACCCAGGACGACGGCGTCTTCGTCCACTGGCTGCTCAACACGGTGATGTACGCCGTGGTCAGCGCAGTCGGCGCCGCGCTGCTCGCCGCCTCCGGCGGGTACGGGTTCGCCAAGTTCCGCTTCCGCGGGGACCGCGCGGCCTTCAGCCTGGTCCTCGGCGCCGTCATGGTCCCCGCCACCGCCCTGGCGATCCCGACCTACCTGCTGTTCGCGAAGGCGGGCCTGGTCAACACCCCCTGGGCGGTCATCCTGCCGTCGCTGGTCAACCCCTTCGGCCTGTACCTCATGCGCGTCTACGCGCAGGACGCCGTCCCCGACAGCGTCCTCGAAGCCGCCCGGATCGACGGGGCCGGCGAGGCCCGGATCTTCTTCCGGATCGTCCTCAGGCTGCTGGCACCCGGTCTGGTCACCGTCGTGCTGTTCACGCTCGTGGCGACCTGGAACAACTACTTCCTGCCGCTGATCATGCTCAACGACCCGAAGCTGTACCCCATCACGGTCGGTCTGTCGTCCTGGGCCGCCCAGGCGCAGAACGGCGGGGCCGGAGCCAGCAGCGACCTGCTCGCGCTCGTCGTGACCGGGTCCCTGATCTCCATCGTCCCCCTCGTCGTGGCCTTCCTGCTGCTGCAGCGCTACTGGCAGAGCGGTCTGGCGACCGGAAGCGTCAAGCAGTGACCCACTCTTCACCGGAGGTTCCCTTCATGGCGGATCTGCCCGCCCACGTCCTTTTCGGGGCCGCGTACTACCACGAGTACACGCCCGCCTACGACCCCGAACTGCGCCCCGACGAACGGCTGAAGACCGACCTCGACCTGATGGCCGAGGCCCACTTCAACGTGATCCGGGTCGGCGAGTCGGTCTGGTCGACCTGGGAACCGGAGAACGGCCGCTTCGACCTCGACTGGCTGCAGCCCGTCCTGGACGGCGCCCACGAGCGCGGCATCTCCGTCATCCTCGGCACACCCACGTACGCCGTGCCGCCGTGGCTGGCCCGCCAGTACCCGGAGATCGCCGGGGAGCAGGCAACCGGGCAGCGCATCGGCTGGGGCGGCCGGCAGGAGGCCGACTTCACCCACCCGGCCTTCCGCTTCCACGCCGAGCGGGTGATCCGCAAGGTCGTCGCCCGGTACGCCGACCACCCGGCGGTCATCGGCTGGCAGGTGGACAACGAACCGGGCCTGCACCTGTTCCACAACCACGGAGTCTTCCAGCGCTTCGTCGACCACCTGCGCGCGAAGTACGGCGACGTCACGACCCTCAACCGCGAGTGGGGCCTGGTCTACTGGTCGCACCGCCTGTCCACCTGGGCCGACCTGTGGACCCCGGACGGCAACAACCAGCCCCAGTACGACGTCGCCTGGCGGGAGTTCCAGGCCCGCCAGGTCACCGAGTTCATCGGCTGGCAGGCCGACCTCGTGCGCGAGTACGCCCACCCCGAGCACTTCGTCACCACGTGCATCTCCTACACCCGCCAGGGCGTGGCGGACGACGAGCTGTCCGCCCGCCTCGACATCGCGTCGGGCAACCCGTACTACGACATGCAGGACGGCCTGCTGCTCCCCGACCCGACACCCGACCACCACGAGCAGATCTGGAAGACGACCGGTGTCTGGTCCATGTACCAGACGGCGGACTGGATGTTCTCCTCCCGTCAGGCGCCGTTCCTCGTCACCGAGACCAACGCGAGCTCCATCGGCTTCCCCTGGGACAACCGCCCCGGCTACGACGGCCAGTGGCGCCAGACCGCCTGGGCGCACGTGGCGCGCGGCGCGCGGATGATCGAGTACTGGCAGTGGCAGACATTGCGCTTCGGCGCGGAGACCTACTGGGGCGGCGTCCTGCCGCACAGCGGCCGGCCCGGCCGTACGTATGCCGAACTGGCGCGCCTGGGGGCCGAGTTCGAGGCCGCCGGACCACTGGTCGCCGGCCTCGAACCGGACGCCGACATCACGATGGTCTACTCGACGCCGAGCAAGTGGCTGATGCAGAAGTATCCGCCTCTGGCGACCGCCGACGGCGAACCGGACCCCGCCGCCTACCACCGCATCTTCGACCCCTTCTACCGGGGCGCCTTCGACGCGGGACGCCAGGTCCGCATCGTCCACGCCCGGCAGTTGCACGACCCGAGCGGCGAGCAGGCGGGGATGACACCCGAGGAAGCCGTACGACGCCACCCGGTCCTGGTGGCACCGGCCCTGTACGTCGCCGACGACGCGACGATCGACTGGCTCGCCGCCTACGCACACGCGGGCGGCCACCTGGTGCTCGGCCCGCGCACCGCGTACGCCGACCAGGAGGCCAGGGCGCGGCTCGAACCGGCGCCCGGACGCCTGGCCGAGGCCGCGGGCGTCACGTACGACGAGTTCAGCAATCTGGTGCGCGACCTCCCGGTCGACGCCACCCCCGGCGGTCCGCTCGACCTGCCCGAGGGTGCGACCGCCACGCACTGGGCCGACGGACTGACCGTCCTGGACGCCGAGGTGCTCGCCGCGTACGACCACCCGCACTTCGGCCGCTGGCCCGCCGTCACCACCCGCGGCCACGGTGCCGGCCGCATCACGTGCGTCGGGACGGTACCGGGCCGGGGCCTGGCGCGGGCGCTGGCCGAGTGGCTCGCCCCCTTGGCGAACAGCGGCTGGCGCGACCTGCCGGAAACCGTCACCGCGACCACCGGGACCTCCCCCGAGGGCCGCCGCGTCCACGTGATCCACAACTGGAGCTGGGAGCCGACGCGCATCCCCGCTCCGGCGCGGCTGACCGACGTCCTGGACGGCGGTTCCCTCGTTCCCGCCGGCGCCGCGCTGGAGCTCGGCCCATGGGACGTGCGGGTGTTCGCCGGTGCGGACTTCAGCACCGACGCGGACAACCCGGCGGCTTAGGGCGGGCCCAACGACATCACCCCTTCACCCGGTCGGCCAGGCATCACGGCGACCAACCGTCAACCCTTCAACCACCAACCTCAAAGGAGAGGCTGTGCAGAAGAGAACCCTGGGAAAGGCGCTGGGAACGTTCGTCGCGGCATCGGCGATGCTGGCCGTACCCATGGCCAGTGCGCAGGCATACGACCCCACGGGCGGGATCCTCTACCAACTCGGGAACGAGCCCTGTCTCAAGGGCCGGGGGAACTGCGCGATCTACCCGAAGTCGGCGCAGCTGCCGAGCGGCCGTCTGGTCGCGTCGTTCGAGAAGTCCACAGTCGTGCCGGCAACGGGAAGCGCCGACCGGCAGACTCTCCCGGTCTACAAGAGCGACGACCGCGGCACGACGTGGCAGCCGCTGTCCGAGGTCAAGGCCCCGGCGTATCTCTCCCGCGACCCCAAGTACGCGAAGTACACGAGCAACTGGACCAACCCGTACCTGTACACGCTTCCGCAGGACGTCGGAGCCCTGAAGCGGGGCACGCTGCTTCTCGCGAGTGTCGTGTCGGGTGACGACCACTACTACAAGGAGCACAAGGCAGCCGACCCGAACTGGACGCCGTCCAACGACGGAGACCGCAGCGACCTGGCGATCGCCCTGTACTCCAGCACCGACGAAGGCACGACGTGGAAGGTGGTCAACGTCGTCGCGACAGGCGGCTGGCAGGGCGGCAGCGCGGGCGCGACCGGCCAGAACATCGCCGCCGCGAACACGAACAAGCAGGTGGACCCCCTCTGGGAGCCCTATCTGATGGTCTACAAGGGCCGGCTCATCTGCTACTACTCGGACGAGAACGACTACGCCGGCTTCGATCCGGCCACCGGCGTCCCGACACCGGACCCCGCGAACGACACCGCCAAGGACTCGCTCGGCCAGATCCTCGTTCACCGGACATGGGACGGCCGCAGTGCGCGGTGGAGCTCTCCCGTCGTCGACCTCGCGGGCCTGACCCAGGACATGGGCGCCGGCAGGACGGAACTCGGCGGCGGACGGCCGGGCATGACGAACGTCGTGCGGACGACGGACGGCAAGTGGCTGCTCACCTACGAGTACTGGGGCGGCGGAGCCAACGTCAGATACCGCGTCGCCGACAACCCGTTGGAGTTCTACCGCGGCTCCCCCACCGGGGAGAGCATCACCTCGCTGCCGATTGCCACCGGCTCCCACCCGCTCGCCACGGGCGGCAGCCCGGTCGTCATCGGGCTTCCCGACGGGCGCCTGGTCTACAACGCAGCCGGCAGCGGCAACGTCTGGGTCAACGACAGCGGACGCAGTGACGGCGCGTGGAAGGAGTACCAGACGACCTCGCCGGCCGGCTACAGCCGCAACCTGCAGTACGTCAAGGGCACCGGCCGCATCGCCGTACTCAACAACCAGGGCACCTCGACGCTCGCCTACGCCGAGGTTGATCTCGGCCGTTCGAACGGCGCCTACTACCAGTTGGTGAACCGCAGGACCGGCCAGGTGATCGGCACCGGGAACCACACCAACGACGCGAACACCGGCAACGCGGACGTGCCCGACGTCGTACTGGAGAGCCCCGGTTCGGCGGCGAACCCGGACACCCAGTACTGGCACGTCGTGACCGAGCCCAACGGCGGAAAGACCCTCCTGAACAAGTCGGGCGGCCGTGCCGCGGCCATCTGGACCGGGAACGCGACGGCCGGACAGAGGATCGGCCAGTGGGTCGACAACAGCGACACCGGCAGCTGGAACCTCCTCAAGGCCGGCGACGGGTTCTACCGGCTGCAGGCCGTCAAGAACACGAGCCTGTACCTGACCGGCGCTTCCGCCGGCGCGCCCCTCACCCTGCAGAACGCGGTCGCGGACGGCTCGCAGGACTGGGAGCTCGTTCGGTAGGTTCCGGGCCCGCATGATCTGCCCTGTTGCAGGGCTACGAAGACGGTAATGTGGGGCGGCGCCCCGGCTCGTTCAGCTGTGGCTCACCAGGGCAGTGCGCCCTTGGCGTCGAAGTAGCCTCCGGTGGGCCCGTCGGGACCCACCTGCGCCATGCGGACGATGATCTCGGCCCCCTCCTCGACGGTCTGGACGCCCGTGTTCCCGTTGAGGTCCGTCTTCGTGAAGCCGGGCTCGACGGCGTTGATCCGCATGCTCGGGTAGGCCTTCGCGTACTGCACGGTCAGCGTGTTGACCGTCGTCTTCGAGGCCGGGTAGGCGACGCCCGGGTAGAAGTGCGCGGGGTGGTCCGGATCGGAGAGGTGGGTCAGCGAGGCCAGGCCGCTGCTGACGTTGACCACGACCGGGGTCGCCGAACGCTCCAGCAGCGGCAGGAAGGCGTGGGTGACACGGACGACGCCGAAGACGTTCGTCTCGAAGGTGTTGCGCATCTGGGCGGCGGTCACGGTCGCGGCGGTGGGCACACTGTTGCCCTCGCCCCTCGTCTCGATCCCGGCGTTGTTGATCAGCACATCCAGGCCGCCGCCGGCCTCGACAGCCTTGGCGGCGGCCTCGACGGAGGCGTCGTCGGTGACGTCGAGGTGGAGGAACCTGGCGCCGAGCTGTTCGGCGGCCCGGCGTCCGCGCTCGGCGTCGCGAGCCCCCACGTACACGGTGTGACCTGCTGCTACGAGTCGACGGGCGGTCTCGAAGCCAAGACCCTTGTTCGCTCCGGTGATGAGTGTTGTCGTCATGCGTCCAGCCTCCGGCGCCGCTGCGCGGACAGCCAGAAGACCCTTCTTCCTGGGACTGCGGGTACCAGGCACATCCCCGTCCGACGGTGTTCACTGGGGGCATGACGGCGACGGAACTCGGACAGGCGCTGCGGCGCTGGCGCGACCGGGTCTCCCCCGACTCGGCCGGTCTGCCGGCCGGCGGACACCGGCGCGCGGCGGGGCTGCGGCGCGAGGAGCTGGCTCTGCTGGCCGGGATCTCGGTCGACTACGTCACACGCCTCGAACAGGGCCGGGCGTCCAACCCGTCCGGGCAGGTCGTCGAGGCGCTGTCCCGGGCGCTGCGGTTGTCGGGGGACGAGCGGAGATATCTGTACGGGCTGGCGGAGCTGGTGTCGCCGGGTCCCGACGTGGTGCCCGGGTACCTCACGCCCAGTGTGCAGCGGCTGCTGGACCGGCTGGTGGACACGCCTGTGGGGGTCTCCGACGCGGCGATGACGCTGCTGGTGGCGAACCCGATGTACGCGGCGTTGATGGGTGATCCGTCCGGCCTGCGGGGCTTCGAACTCAACGGTGTGTGGCGGAACTTCACCGGCCGGCCCACCCGGGTCCGGCACACACCGGAGGAACACCGGGCCTTCGAGGTCGGCATGGTCGCCGAGCTGCGCTCGACCGCCGCCCGCTATCCCGCCGACCGGCAACTGCACCGCATGATCGCGGAGTTGCGCACCCGGAGCGAGCGCTTCGCCGAGCTGTGGGACGAGGGTGTCGTCGGCAGGCTGGAGGCCTCCCGCAAGTCGATCGAGCATCCGCAGGTGGGCCTGCTGACGCTCGACTGCGACCTGCTCCGGGTGGAGGGCAACGACCTGCACATCCTGGTCTACTCGGCCGAACCGGGCACCGAGGCGGCCCAGAAGCTGGCGCTGATCTCCGTGCTCGGCACCCAGAGCCTGGCCGGGGAACGCTAGCGGAGCCTCTCCTTCATCTCGTCCGGCTGGGCGAGAATCGGGCATCCGCTGACGCTGAGCGCCGCGCAAGGACAGATCGCCGACCTCACGAAGTGGTGAGGATGACGAGTTGTCGGGTCGCTCGGGTCATCGCGACGTAGCGGTCCACCGCTCCTTCGATGCCCTCGCCGAACCTCTCCGGGTCGATGAGGACGACCAGGTCGAACTCGAGCCCCTTGGACAGCTGGGGGGTCAGCGACCGGACGCGGGAGGTCGTCGGCCGGAAGGTGGGATCGCCGATGACACAGGCGATCCCCTCGGCATGTGCGGCGAGCCAGGTGTCGAGGACGGGGCTGAGGTCCGCAGCAGGTCCGTGGACGACGGGGATGTCGTTGCTGCGGATGGACGTCGGCACGTTGGCGTCCGGGAGTGCGGCCCGGATGACCGGCTCGGCCTCCGCCATGATTTCTTCCGGCGTCCGGTAGTTGACGTTCAAGGAAGCCAGGTTGATCCGGTCGAGCCCGACCCGTTCGAGCCGTTCCTGCCACGACTCCGTGAACCCGTGCCTGGCCTGCGCGCGGTCCCCGACGATGGTGAAGCTCCGGGACGGGCAGCGGAGCAGCAGCATCTGCCATTCCGCGTCGGTCAGTTCCTGGGCCTCGTCCACGACAATGTGCGCGAACGGGCCGGCCAGCAGGTCCGGGTCGGCGCCGGGCATGGCGCTCTCGTCGACCAGGACGTCGTGGAAGTCCTCGCCGCGCAGCATCGTCACCAGACCTGTCCCGTACTCGTCGTCGGCGACCGCGATCAGGTCGTCGACGACCCTGGCCATGCGCTCGCGTTCGGCGGTGACGGCGGCCTCGTGCCGGCGCTTGCGTCGTGCCGACTCCGGGTCGCCGAGCCGCTGCCGTGCCGCGTCCAGGAGCGGCAGGTCGGACACCGTCCAGGCCTGGGTGTCCTCGCGCTGCAGCTTGTGTACGTCGTCACGGCTGAGCCAGGGAGCGCATTTGCGCAGGTAGGCGGGGACCGACCACAGGTCCCCGACGAGGTCGGCCGCGTCGATCAGCGGCCACGCGCGGTTGAGGACCGTGCGCAGCTCCCTGCTCTGCCGCAGCGCCTTGCTGACCAGGTCGGGCGAGGTGTCCCCGTCGTACTTGTCCACCAGCAGCGTGACCAGCTCCTCCAGGATCTGATCGCGTGCCTCGTTGTGCGCAGTACCTTCCGCCGCCTCGAACGCCACGGCCCAGTCGTCGGCGCTCAGTCGGAGGTCGGACCACGGCGTCGAGACCGTCAACCCCTTGGTGGGCGGCTCCTCGTAGAACCTGACAGCGGTCTCGATCGCCTTGACCATGTCCGCGGAGGACTTCAGGAGAGCCACGTCCTCATCGGCCTCGATCGCTGCTGCGGCCCCCTCGGTGACGAGGTCTCGAAGGGTGCAGGTCTGCACGCCCTCCTCGCCGAGGCTGGGCAGGACGTCGGCGACGTAGGCGAGGTAGGGCCGGTGCGGTCCGACGAAGAGCACGCCGCCGCGGCGGTGACCGAGGCGAGGGTCGGAGTGGAGGAGGTAGGCGGAGCGGTGCAGGGCGACGACGGTCTTGCCGGTGCCCGGACCGCCGTCGACGACGAGAGCGCCGCGGGATCCCGCGCGGATGATGGCGTCCTGGTCGGCCTGGATGGTGCCGAGCACGTCCCGCATCCGGGGCGAGCGGTCACTGCCCAGGCTGGCGATGAAGGCGGACTGGTCGTCGAGCGCGGCGTGCCCGGCGAACCCGTCCGAGGTGAACACCTCGTCCCAGTAGTCGCTGATCAGGCCGTTCGTCCAGCGGTAGCGGCGTCGGCTTGCCAGGCCCATCGGGTTGGCGTGGGTCGCTCCGAAGAACGGCTCGGCCGCCGGGGAGCGCCAGTCGACCAGCAGCCGACGCCCCTCGCTGTCGGTGAGGCCGAGCCGTCCGACGTACACGGGCTCGGGGTGGTCCGCGCTCACCATGTGTCCGAGGCACAGGTCCAGGCCGAAGCGGCGCAGGGTACGCAGTCGGGCGGTCAGCCGGTGGACCTCGATGTCCCGGTCCATCGCCTCCTGGCCGATGCCGCCGGGCGCCTTGCGCAGGTCGTCGAGGCGGTCGGACAGTTCGGCGATGGCCTGCTTGAGGCACTCCGCGATGGCCGCGAAGTGCTGCTCGTCGCCGGCGACCCGCTGCCCG